>JBBRJI010000248.1:0-7834 GCA_038219625.1 Pirellulales bacterium
GTAGATGCCGTCTCGAAACTGTATCGTCGGATCGATGAAGAACTGGTCCGCGTCGTTCGAGCCGTCAAAACGGACGGATCGCAACTCCGTCGTACTCCCTTGCCAAACACGCTGATCATTGATCGTTACAGCAATCTGATTCGCCCCATTAGACGAGTCCAGTCGCACCAACTCAAATTTGTCCGTGCTACCGTCGTTTGCCGACTGCCCAGCATCAAATCGCAATGCAATCAGATCGACTGCAGATACAACGGCGCCTGCGTTGAGCACACGCCGATCCTCGAGTCGAGAATCGTACACTCTCGGGAAGAGGTTTGGCTCCCGATGAGTCGATTTCTCTTCTGGGCGAACGAGCCTTTCGGCGATTTTTTTGAACCACTCTAAAGTGCTAGCCATCGTAGCGTTCATTCCTGAATTTGGATCAGTGCGTTCACCTCGCTCTGATTAAGCCAACGATGACGAGGCGCTCATTGGTTACATCGGTAAGTATCTGAAAAGGGCGGTTTTTTTGATTTTGCGGTGCATGCTGAATTTTTCCTCACTTATCCTTGCTCGCCAGAACAAGACAATTCGTCAACTCAGTCATCCCGGACAAACCTTATGTTCGACAGTCTATAGCCTAAACGTAAGATCTTATCGTTTCAAAGTCTGCTTGTTACGGATTTGCTGCGTGAGGTTCTTCCAATTGTTCGGTTCGAACCGATTGCTCCTATGATAGCATACCGTCTCATTAAAATGAGCCAGATGGTTTCCATCGTTCGAAGCTATCACGGGCACAGCTACGGATAGCTTTTGCTAGAAATATCAGGATTTCCTGGTTATTAGGATGTATCGTGACATGGATGTTGCACACATTCGGGAGAAAAACTCCCCGGTATCTTCGCGTCGGTTGCGGCGAGTCTTACTTAGCATTTTTAGTCCTTTTTCGCTGGGCATAGTCGAATTGGATTCCGCCAATATCCTCTTCGCCCAAAGCAACTTACAGCCACCTGCCGTTCAACTAGCATTGGAACCGCAGATTTCTGGTTCGAAACCACTCTCGACGCGAAATCCTTCCTTAGATAGCAAAACCGCATTAACACTTTCTCAAGCGAAGCCCACGCCTGACGAACCGGAGCGAATTCCGAAAGTCAAAAATGGAGAGAATGCTACGGAAGGCAGTGACGCGAGGAAGCGGGCAACAAGCTTCCTGCCTGCACAACGGCCCATCGGACAAGTAAGCATCGACGTGCGGCCCAAGTCCAAAGGATCGAGCAACGCCGTTCCTGAAAACCTTGCCAATCAGGCATTGGGAGAGGTACTGGTCGTTCTGGCTGCAAGATCTGATGACATGCTTGGAGATACTTTGATCGAGAAACGAATCAATAACGACCAAGTCTTTCCGTATCAGCCACTTTACTTCGAAGAAGTCAATTTGGAACGTCACGGTCGAAGCTGCGGCGTATTGCAGCCAGTTGTTTCCGGCGTTCGTTTCTTTGCGACCATTCCTTCCTTGCCCTATGCGATGACGCTCCAACAACCTAATCAAACGTACACCTTCCGATGGCCATACGAAGCGGGTTGGGGAGCCCCTAAGGTCAGAGAACTGCAACCACTACAATGGAAGCCTGGAGTCGTCCAGGCAAGCGCAATTACTGGGTTGCTTTTCGTTGTACCGTAGGATCGAAAGCGAACGTGCTATAGACAAATCTGGTCAGTCGAGTTCCGACGGACTGAGGATCTACATGAATACTGACCACGCCGATCGCGTGATGCATTGGAACCGCCTCATTCTCCGCAGACGAGGCGTGCATCATTTCAACACGTGCGACATAAATTGGCTCTGTGGACTCCGGACGCCCCGCTTTGTTGGTCCTGTGGGGAACGAGGTCAGATCTCGCAATCTCTAGTGGAATCTCTGGATGGCCGGTGGTGCCAACTTCGACAATCGTCCCTCGAAACGAAGCGCTCGGTAACGCTTTCGATTTGATCGTCACCGCATGTCCGGGACGAACTAACTCGACCTGAGCTTGGGAAAGGTAGACTGTTCCTTGAACGTGGTCCGCTTGTCCAATTTGACACAAAAAAGTTCCACGACGTAAAAAGCAACCTGTGTTCTCGATATCCAGGGGAGTGCCAAACCAAAATGGAACGTCGTTCGGAATGGGCCCGTCCGTTCTGGGCGGTGCAATAATGATTCCATCGATCGGTGCGCGCACTGTCAATTGATCCAGCTCAGATTCCAGCCGTTGCACCTCAAGCTCCAAACCAGCTATTGTTTCTTGAACGGTCGGAATCCGTGAAGCAATGAGAACGTCATCGCTCCGACGAGACTCCAGGCCGACCAAGCGTGCACGTTGGCGTGAAAGTTCCCCGCGTCGAGCAACTAAGTTGAGCTGAAGATCATGCGAAACAAGTTGGGCAATCACATCTCCCGACTGGACACGTGCCCCCTCTGGTTGACATCGCAGCAGTTTTCCATCGACCATGACGACAACCGACTTAGCATCCTTCACTTCCAGAAATACTGGAGCATGCAATCGAGCAGGTAACGGTATCCAAACAACCGCCGCGAGCAGAGCAAGTGCAAGGAACACAGATAGGGAAACACGTCCTTTTCGTAAATTACGAATTCGACCGGGAGTTCCTACAAAAGTCACCATCCTGTTGAAAACGCTCACCAGTAACCCGATCAATGCGAAGACGATCAAGAAAAGACCCAACAGATCAAGACGGAAAACTTGAAGTAATTTGTAAACAATCATTAGGACCACCAGGAACAAAATCCAACGATAAGCCCCGGAAAGCAAACCATAAAACCACAAGAACCCGTTGCTTCGACCGCTGTAATCCATGGCGGAACTTGAAACATTGCTTACGTAGAAGCGCAGGAACCCATTCGAGACTACTCTCCTTGAGCTTTGCCAGAGATTTGGGCGATCCAATAAGTCCGAAACGACAAAGTATCCATCGTATTTCAGCAATGGATTGCCGTTGAAGGCAATCGTTCCAATACTCCCAACGAGCATCGCGTGAAAGCACACACTATGGAGGACGCCGGGATTGCTAAACCACCATATCCACATGCAAATCGACGCTGTGATCAACTCGAACCAGATTCCGGCCAACGCGATCATGGCGCGCTTCCATTTGCTTTCGATCATCCATGAGTCTGTAACATCGCAATAAAGACATGGCGTAAAGATAATGAGCATTATCCCCATCTCATTGCATTCACCACCGTAGTGCTTGCAAGCGATTCCGTGTCCAACTTCATGAATCACTTTTAGCGCTAGGAATGTGACCAAAAGCCAACCGACAGTATTGGCTGTAAGATACTCGTTCAAGTTGAGCAGGTTTGAAGAAACAGTAACGCCTTGCAAAACAAAAAATGTGAGCGAGAACACGATTAAGCCAGCGATCGTCACCAGAGCCGGAGTCTCGAAACACCAACCCACTCGCCTATCTAAATATTCGAGAGCCGAGTCAGGATTGATGCCCCGGAATCGAATGGACATCCATTGACGAATACGCCCCCATCGGGCTTGTGATCGCGATCGCTCATTCCTACGGTGCATCTCTCCCGATTGACCGATGCCATCCGACAGGACAAGGCCGTTACGGTGAAACTGACCATGCAACATCTGAAGAAGCTGCAAGTCGAGTCGGGAGTTCTTAAATCGCTTTCCAAAGGCATCCTTCATCGAAGAGAAGCTTGTTTTACCATCGAGCATTTGCAACAAGGAATACTCTTCTTCCCAAAGTTGGTGATGGGCTAAGGTGATCGGGTCCTTGATGATGAAATAGGTTCGCCCTCGGCTTCTTCGCTCGCGTACCAATAAGTCGGGCCTCATGCGCAGCCCGACGGGACGGTCATTTGAAGCGAGATATTGCGATGGCAATAGTTGAAGCATGATCGAGAAGAATGTGCTTGAGAAATCGTCAACGGGAATGAATCAGCATCTTCGCTCGCAGCCCAGGCCCCAATAGCCCTTTGGAGTTATCTACTTCGGCAACAATCCTCTGCGTGCGGTCATTGGAGTCGACCACTGGACTAATGAAAACGATCTTTCCCACGTGCCGCTCCCTCTCTCCTTCACTACCTTCGACGATGACCGTAACGGCTCGTTCCAAGAGTCCTGGGTAGATAGCGTCCCGTTTCAGAAACCCTTCCACTTTCAAGCGATCGATTCGCATGACACGAACCAGGGGTTCGCCGGGCCGAACCCACTCACCTCTTCTCGCAATAATCTCGATAACCGCACCTTGAATGGGAGCTTTGATTTGATGACGATCCACTTCCAATGAAGCAAGAGCAAGATTTTTACTGGAAAGATCTTTCGCAAGGTCAGCTAGCTGAAACTCTTGATTTGCTTGTTCCAGATGCTGTTTCGCCTGCGCAACTCGCAGCTCGATCTCATCGACTTCTGCCTGTGAGGGAGTGTCGGGAAACCGTTTTCGAGACTCCAATGCCCTTTGCAAACTGGAATTGGTCACGCGTACTTCCGTTTCAGCAAACAACAAACCGGATCGATTGTTCGATTTTTTGGTTGCGATCTTTTGCTCCAATTCCGCTTGCTGCTGCTTCAAGCGTGCACGTTGATCATCGAGTTGCATGAGTGGTTGTCCGATTTGAACCACTTGCCCTTCCGTTACGTGGATTGCCATAATAGGCCCTTCTTGTATGGCCGGAACCTCGACCTCTTCGATGACTTTGATCAATACCGGATTCACTGTCAATTCAATTCCATCCGCCGTCATGCCATACACTAGGTACGAGCTGAGCAATCCGCTGAAGGCAATGATACGAACGACCAAGTTCCAGCTTCGTGCAACCAAATTAGTGTTGGCCAAGCCAAGGTTGGCCAAGCCAAGGTTAGATTGGTTGGAAAAGAATAAGTCCATGGACTGCCTCGAGCAAGTGTAAGTGATGACCGTTAGAGCAAACGGAAAAACAAAAAGTCCCAAAATCGCCTAGTCCAAACGTACCCGATACTGGATCTACCGCAATGAATCTTCGCGTTCACCGTTGCGCCGGGCCGTACATTCTTCATGTCGGCGCCAGCCACGACTGCGTCGATGCGCAGCGTTGCTCCCTCCTCTGACACGGTTTCGATCATCGTGCCAATTTGATGGACGACAGCAGAATGTCGTATGCCGGGATCGCTTGCGATGGAAAAGGTCACACGAATCGCTTCCTTCCCTCTCTTGCTGGCATTGAAAACGTGCCGCGTGTCTTCGTCCAAAACTCGCAATTGCAAACGCCCATCGCCATCGAGTTCCGCAACACTGAGTAGTTTCTGTCCTTGTTGAACCGGGCGACGATCTAACGTCTCGGTTGGATCCCAACTGATCACATGGCCACTCACAGGGCTCTTCAGTTGAAGTGAAGCCAGCATTTCACCGAGAATCGACAATTGCGCATCCTGGCTTGCCACAACTTCTCGCAATTCGCGTTCGCTTGCAGAAAGCTCTCCCATGCTCGCGGACTCAGCATTGGTCTGCTTTCGATCTCGCAATCTCGCAACCTCGATCCCTCGCAGCTTTTCTTGTGTCGTTGCCCGTTGCGTTAACAGCTCCTCCTTCCGCAATTCCATTTCTCGGCTCCGGATCTCCAACAGGGTATCTCCAGTTCGTACCTTGCTGTGATGCGAAGCATGGATCCGGACGACTTCTCCGTTCGCCGGAGCGTAGATATGATGCATCGCTAACGGCTGTATCGTTCCATTGGCATCCATGTTGAGATCGGCTGGAATGACCATTGCAAGTGCCAAGCATAAGAATCCCACGACAAGGCCTATCAGTACCTTAACCCGATAGGATTGATAGGTTATGGGCAATCGACTCAAAGCCTGACTCAATCGCTTCAAGGGCAGTCGATCGAATTCCAAGGCATTTTGGATGGCGATCCGTCCGTGCTGCAGCAACAGTTCGGATCGGAGAGCCAGCTCCAGTGCCGCCGGTGCCGCCGGTGACTCCGTGACGCCGAAAGTCTCAACGACCAGTGCGCCAAAACAAAGTTTGCTCGCTGATTGCGATGAGTCCGTTGCAGACGGATCGCGAAACATCAACGTTATCCAAATCAGTTCATCATTCGATTCATCAAGATAGCGTTGAAGCCCTTCGGCCAGTTGCGGTGCTTCCACTTCCGTTGAAGGATAGCGAAGCGAGCTTCCCCTTCGAGCTACCAATGCGACGAGCGACTCCAGTTCACGCACTTGTTTTGCTCGTCGTTCGATGGTTGCTACGCCGCTTACGGCGATGATCGTTGCTTTGTTCTTGTCGAAAATTGCAACACTCAATCGATCGCATCGAAGAAACTTCCTGCCTTCGTTCGCGATGCTGTGGGCAGACTCCTCAAGGTGGATACTCGAATGCAACAGCGGAAGTATCGATTTGAAATCGCTCCAAATGACATCCTCACTTTGGAGTCGCTGAAGCGTCTGAGCATTTCGAAAATCTCGTGCGATTTCGCTTAAGGCTGCCATAATACGTCCCACCAATCCTGGATCGGCAAGGACGATTGCGTTTTCCTCGTGCACTAGTTCGATGACTAGATAGGCTAGGTTTCGATCGCGACAACCAAAAAATCGATACCGGTTGCCATCGTGGCTTCGCTCGGTCAGCTCCGTTTCGGAACGAGTGAGAGTTGCTGAGATGTGCCCTGTACTTTCACATTCCAATGCATCTTCGTGGAGCTTCTGGAGTTGGGAATCGGTGCCGATTCCCAACCGCACCAATCCGACTTCTTGCTCGAGTCGGTAATTGACACCCACGACGCTCCAGATAGCACCGGCGTGGGCGTTGGTCGTTTTCAAAGCGACGTCGAGAATCGCGAGAAAGAACGTACCGGACATTGGGGCGGTCGACGCTAGATCGGTTAATTCGTCAAATAACGCATCCAGTGTCTCACCATCGCGAATCTGAGTTGTCATGCATTTGTTCTCGACCTAAACCACCCTAACCCCCCAGCTAGCCTATTAGGAAACGGCCGGGAGGTGGAATTGGCGATATTTCCGCCCTGTAGCGATTATATCGTTTATTCCGCTGCAACCACTAGTCCGATAAGCCCTAGGCGAAGTGATCCATTAGATCGATTCTACGAGGCTCCATGACGTCTAAACCAAGAGCAAAAAGGACCGTTGGATAGTTACATGATGCAGCTGCTACAGAAGACACTTTTGGTCTCTTTAGTTACCGTTGGCGTTAGCGGCTGCGCAGCACGAACCACAAAAAACCTTTTTCGAGGCGAAACGGTTGGCCTGTTCAGCCCCTTCAACGAAGTCACTGCTCCGGTGGACCAACTGCAAGCAATCGAACTTTCCGAAGAGCAAGCCTTCGAACCACTCTCGCTGCAAACTCCCGAAAAAAAAGCTTGGTTGATCTCTCCTACCGAAGCGGTGCAAATCGCTGTAGAACGCTCAAAGGTCCTACAGGATTTGGGAGGCAGCTCACTGCGCAATGTGAATGGTGTCGCCACCATCCACGAGCCATCGATCCAATCAACCGATCCGAGACTTGGAATCGAAGCGGCGCTGGCGGCCTTTGATGCACAACTGAATTCAAAGTCGTTTGTTAGCAAAAACGATTTCCCAGTCAACAATCGCCTGCTCGGGGGGGGGACAAATCTGCTCCAGCAAGACCTCATCACATTTCAAAATGAGATCACCAAGGCAACTGCCTACGGCACCGAATTGTTTGCTCGAAAGAATACAACCTACGACGCGAACAACGCTCCAAGCAATCTCTTTTCGAGTTCATGGCAAACCAATTTGGAGGCTGGTTTTCGCCATCATCTCGGGCGAGGAGGCGGACTCGACTACAATCGAATTGCGGGCCCCGGAGCGCTCCCTGG
>JBBRJI010000249.1:0-7814 GCA_038219625.1 Pirellulales bacterium
TCGTTGAGAATTACGCCGAAGTAATCCGCAGGGGTGCCACCATGCGGAACTCGCTCAAGCGCAAGGTCGTCTAGCATCATCGTCCGTCTGGTATGGACGCTTGTGCTCCCCGATTTGAAACCCAGTGACACTGGCATATGCTCCGCCATTAACTCTCACACAAATCTCTCAACTAAGGACCAACCGATCAAGTATTGTCGTAGCGGAACTCGCCAAGAGTTTCGGTGCCCGCCGAAACCGAAAGTCTTGGCGACTTCCGCTACCTGCAAATCGGACAGTAATTGATCGAACGGTCCTAAGTGAAATTCGCCTTTTAGCTCCTTCCTCACGTTCAGCAACCAACTGCTTCGGGCTCATGTCCGATAAATACCCGAACTTGCTGAGGGCATTGCTGGACGAATCACGAAGGATTTAGCCCTGTCGTTTTACGACAAATACCCTTAACAGGCTAGTCCTAACGCAGTGTCAAGGGTGCCTTACTAGCCCTTTCCACTGGGATTTGAATAGGAATTACAGATGTGGCAATCTGTGCTGTTCGACTTTATCGATCAGGAGGTGTTTATGAACGAACAGACAGAAGCAAAAGGGAAGAAAAAGGAAGCCGACAGTGAGAATATGGACCCGGTCCATGTGATCCGAAAAGGAGCGATCGCCGCCAGCATTTGGCAGCGGCAGAGCCCCAGCGGTTTTGCGTACTACGACTACTCGATCCGCCGATCATGGAAGGCCATGAGCTCGGACAAGACGGGCGATTCGAAGAACTACTTCTCGACCAATCAAGCTGATTTGATTGAGATTATCCAGAAGGCATCTGCCTGGATCATTGAAAAGCAAGAATCAGAGCGAAAAGCTGCTCCAGAGATGCTGGTTCCGGCTTGAGACGCTTTAGGTAGAACCGTCGCGTTGATGTAACTGTTTAAGGAAACACCCTGTTGGCTGGCTAGTGGTTATGCCTTTGCTTTGAGGTCATCTCGCATTCATAATGAAAGTGCGGCCATGATCAATCTCCAAGATTGTAAAGTCGCCAACTGAAATGAAGTTGAGTTTGGTGCGACAGAGAAATGAATTCCAGGATCAAATCGGTGTTCTGCTCAACTGTCAGTCCAGTCAGCTTCTTACGGACGGCCACGTCAAGACGTCTTCGTACTCGGCCACGATCTCTGGGGTCAGCATGAGCGGAATCTTTGGGGCCGCCCTAACTCGGATCTTCCAAGAGCCATTCCCGAGCACGCTCGAACAACAAGAGATTGCGACTGTCTTCGCAGATATTTTCCGAATCGTCACGTTGGCTACGCCAAAAATTATGCCCCTCGTCGTCGGTAACATGTCCAAACGCACCGAGCCTTCGAGGTACCTCGAAAAACTCCGAGATCTGCCACGGCTCAAAGATAGTCTTAATACGTGCGACAAAGTGAGGAATTTCTGCCCTCCACTCCGGCCTGGCGTCAGCTACTTCGAGAAAGTTAAGTAGCTTCTCGCCAATCAGGTAGGCGATTGCTTTTTCAGTCCCATGCTCTGATTCAATATGCTCCACTGCTTCGCATTGTTGAATCCAGATCTTGTGTGGTTCTGGGCACGGCGAATCACTTTCCGCTAATCTGAATTCCCCGTACAGGTCTGCATCGTCAGATGGATCATAAGCTGCAAGTTCGTCATCAACATCTGCAGTTACCCGCACGAGAATCGTGTCGACTCCATCACCCGTTTGATAACTTTTGGCTCGAATCACATGAAAGTTTTTCTCCCGAAACTCCGGGTGGCGATCCAACCATTTCTTGAAAATTGAGTCTATGTCCGGCTCAACAAGCTGACCATCACCATTCAGTTTTCCTTCGAGGAAGGGAATAATTAAGACTCGTCCTATGATCATCGCGATACTTCGATTGCTAAGGCAGGGGAATGGGGTGATATATCTGAATCGGTCCACGATAGACTACTTGCCCATCGACTTCAAGCGCTGCCGCGCCAAGGTTCGTCTGGTAATAGCGATACTATCGTCGACCTTACTCTATCCATCGCTCGTACCTTGAAATTGTACTCGCTCGTAAGGGTTTGTTTATTCTCTGATTGCCGTTCGTGAGGAGCGCTTAACCATTGCTGTGAGGACGAGAATTTGACAATTGGAGAATTGCGGGAGAACTTGGGACACTCTACTTTGATCACTCGTGGACGGACGGCGAGGGCTGTCGCAGCTTAGACGCATGAGTGCCCAAATCGCAGGGGTTACCCAAGAGGAAGGCTTGATGTGTATTCTGGATGCCGTCCAGTAAGCGGTATTGGCACGTTGATTGCGCACCTACACACAGTGTTGGACGAATCGGTGAGCCAATCCGCTTGGACGGTTTAGGTGAGCAGAACAAATATTCGTATCGAGAAGGAAACTCACCCTAGTTCAATATCCGAACGTCGTTCTAGCTTTCGATCTTGTTGAATCTTGTCCATGATTGCTCCCATCTCTAGTCTATCGCATTTCTTGGGCCGTCGCAAAGCCAGGCGCTGCCTCAAAGCGTGACGCGTGGCGTATCAATCCGGCGAAGGAATGCGAAAGCTTCGAATGCGGGCGGCCTATTTTGGTTTTTTGGGTTTGACCGTGGATTCGGCTTTCTTGCGATTCGAGTTCGATCTAGATTTCACTTCGACCGCCACTGCAACTTTGGCCGTCGCTCTACTTACCGACTTGGTCAATTTTGATCGGACGGCCGGGCTGTCGCTTGCCCTCTCTAATTTCTCCATCGCTTCTCTTATTGAGACAGAGAGGACCGGCTCTGTTGGCTTGATTGTGGGCCGGATGCTTTTTCGCTTAGCATCGGGTAACTTGGCCGCCTGAACAACGGCTGGTTTGGCGTCCTCGCGTTTGGAAACAACTGCTTTCGGTGGCATCGTTTTCGGTGACTTCGGCTTCGGTACTGCTTTCTTGTTGGCATTCGTAATCATTGCGGATGGACTCGTTACGAGATCAATCCCGAAAAGCGCGCCCAAGTCCGCTTCGGCAAGCCCCTTCCGAGAACTCTCCGACGTTGGTTGGCTAGAAAGCGATTCACCGAACGCTGGATTGGTCACCACTTCACTGATCAACTCATTCTGCTCAACGCCACGTAGCACGAAAAGCAACTCAGGTGCATTGTCCAATCGATTTCCGATCCCGTACATAACTGCCGCTAAGTGCTTGCATAAGTAGGCTGAGTCGGGACAACTGCACTTGAAATCAATCTCGGACGGTTGCGGAAACAAACCGATCTTCGGGCTGGTCAATCGCTGAAGAACTGCGTTGCTGAGTTTGCCTCGCAACAGATCCATCATCGAATGAATCGACTGCGAACAGTCAAACTTAATGCATTGCCAATGCTTGGGCGCTAACGTCTTAATCTGGATTGCAATTCTGTATAAACTCGAACCGCTAACGAGCGCTGTGATACTCCCCTTTTCAATTTGCAAATCCACAATCGATCCGTTCCTTGCATAAGAACGGCCCCGCGGCAAGCGATTTGAGAAGTCGCTATAGCTCTCAAGATTGGTGCACCACGCCTCCCCCCAAAACGTCGTCGCCATTTTTCTGCCAACAATGCGTACGGGGCAACGGGCGGGCCCCTTCGCGTTTCCCTTTTTATCGAGCTTTGCAATTTCTCTTGCCGCCTGCGCTCTTCGTTGTGCTACAGGCACGTAAGGTGCCCAGCCTCCACCGCCACCGCCTCTGCCTCTGCCCCATCCCATGGTTCGATTCCTTTGTTTGCAACGTGCTAAAACTCGTTAACTACGTCAAAGCCTTGCTGATATCCAAGGCTACAAATTTCATGAGCTGCTGATTGGACATCTCTGTCAAATTCAGCTCCCCTTCTTCGCTGAACAACTCTTGGCTGATCGATTTCTTATCGCGAATCATTTGGTCGATCTTCTCTTCCAATGTACCCCGGCACACGAACTTATGAACCAGGACATTACGTTTTTGACCGATCCGGAAAGCCCGATCGGTAGCTTGATCCTCTACCGCAGGGTTCCACCAACGATCAAAATGAACCACATGGCTAGCCTGTGTCAAGTTCAATCCGGTCCCACCCGCCTTGACCGAGATAACAAAGAAAGGCGGTCCCGCCTCCTCCTGAAAGTTCTCCACCAACTTGCTGCGCGATTTGGCCGGCGTTTTGCCAGTCAAAATCAAACCCGGTCGGCCGAAGAGGGTTGCCAGAAAATCGAAAAGAGGTTGGCACATCGATTGGAATTGAGTGAAGACCAAAACCTTTTCTTGCTTCTCGCGAATCGTTTCGCAGATTGCTTGCAATTCCGTAAACTTGCCCGAATCCTGGTGAACGAACTTATCTTGTTTGAGATACAGCGCTGGATGATTGCAAAGCTGCTTCAATTGCATCAAAACCGACAGGACCAGGCCGCGTCGTTGAATGCCCGTGGCCGTGCCGAGCATTTTCTCAAGCTCTAAGACAATCTTTTGATAAAGGGCCGTTTGCGTCGCTGAAAGTCCGCAATCCACTCGCATCTCGGTCTTGTCCGGCAAGTCAGGCGCGATCGCCGGATCCGTCTTGAGTCGCCGCAGGATGTAAGGCCGAACCAACTTGCGAAGCGACGCGATCCCTCGATCGTCGTCGCGGTTGAGGAATTTTTTGAACTGAGACGCCGTACCCAGCAACCCCGGCGAACAAAAATCGAATAGCGACCACAAATCACCCAAGTGATTCTCAACGGGCGTTCCCGTCAATACGATGCGACCTTCCGCCTGAAATTTCTTGATGGCTTTGGCCTGCGATGATCCCGAGTTCTTGATGGCTTGCGCTTCGTCTAGGACCAAAAATCGCCAACGAACATCGGCCAACCAGCCTTCGCGTCGCGCTAAGCCATAGGTCGTAGCTACCAAGTCGTATTGTGCCAGTTCATCCACCGGGTTTTCTGCCACGCGTTTCAGCGTGCTCGCCTCATGATGCGAGCGATGCGCAACGAACATTTTCAAGCTGGGTGCAAATCGTTCGACTTCGCGTTGCCAGTTCCCGAGCAAGGATGTCGGGGCAACCAGCAAACTAGGTGAACGAATCGCCTGTTTCTGCTTGGGACTGACGGGTTGCGATTTTGTCTGCAGCAAGAGGGATATCACTTGGATCGTTTTCCCCAAACCCATGTCGTCCGCCAAACAAGCTCCTAAGCCGAGTTGAGTCGTGAACCAAAGCCAACGGACCCCGTCTATTTGATAGTTGCGCAGGGTTGCATTTAAGTCTCGATGCGGATCGATTTGAACGACCCCGCTTGGGTCGCGAAGCGTATCGAGTATTTCATGCAGCCAATCGCCCGCTTCGACCCGCGACCATTGCCGAACCTCTTCGTCAACCGCCAGTCCGCCGATGTGAGTTCCGGAAAGCAATCGTAGCCCCTCTAGGAATCCGATACCTGACGCATGCTCGCTTTCGAGTTTGGCCCATTGGTCCATGGCTTGTTGCAGACGCTGGTCATCGACTTGAACCCATTGGCCTCTAAGAAGCGTCATGCCTTCGCGGGCCGACATCAATTGCTTAAGTTCCTCTTGGCTAAGAGGTTCGCCTTGGAATGCAATCTCCACGTTGAAATCGAGCGCCTCAATCAAACTCACCCCAGGCTTTTTCTTTTGGCCAATGCGAACTTGAATACTTGGACGCGGCGGACGAGACGCGTTCCACCAATTCGGTACGCGCACAATGACGCCGGCTTGCTCGATTGCGGGTACAGCCGTCAGGAACTCAAACGCTGTATGAATCGACCACGCTTGCGCGGAAAACAAAGCTCGCGATTCGAGCAACTCCTGAATCAGCTTACACTTTTCCGAAGCTCGCTGAACCGGCTCCAGCAGTACGTTCAATTGTTCTGTATCTTTGTCCAAGATCGATTGCTTGAGAGCATCTGCCAATGGGATATGACGCAGGCTGCCCGTCGTCGAATGGCCATCGGTATACGTTGCAAGGAAGGCAAATGGCAATTGCTCATTCTTTTTGTTTTCAGCCAAATGAAACGTAACTCGCCCGACGAGATTCCAGGCTGCATTGAGTTCGTGCAAGTAGCCAGCCAGATCCCCTTTTGTAGACTTGATAGCATTTTTAGTGTAACCGTCGAGCTCATGCCAAACCGCCTTGAGAGATTCGACGTTAAGGTATTCAAGTCCACGCATCGCAGGGGCCGAATCGATGCGTTCGATGAGATCATCGTCCGATGGCGGTCGAGGACTGGTCCAATGCTTGGCCTCTTGAGAGGCATTTCGACAAAGTGCTTGAAAATAGCTTTCCGCGAATCGCCGCCAGAAACCAAGCGGCAGATTGAGCAAACCATCGAACTGCTTGGAAGCAAGAAGTGTAAGGCCTAGCCACTGGGATTCTTCAAAACCATCTATCAACAATCGAGCCAGCGAGGAAGCGATTGGCTTTACCAATGGATCGTCGATGATTTCCAAAAACAAGCGGCCCTGTGGCGAGATACAAACCACGAGGCGAATGTCCGTTTCAGGCATAGCTGGATCTAGGCTAAGTTGGATGGCTGGTCGGTCACGGAATACGTAACTATTCAGGGAGAGTGAAGTCTATCATACCCTTTTTTTTCGCGTGGACAGCAGCGAGATCTTCCGCCACAGTCTTGCGGTCTTCGAACGGCACGTTCCACTTCTGCGTTTGAGTGCTGGCTTACCTGGTTTTGGGCCGCGTCGCTTCTTCGACGCGACAGGAGCATCAGGATCAGTAAACTCCATCGACCGATCGGAGGACGATTGTTTCTCTGATCGTTTGCAGAAGCGTTCCGACTTGAGTTGTCGAATCTCAGCTTTCGCCTGATCGAGTTCGGCTTGCAATTTTACATTTCGCAGTACAATTACCAACCTCTACCAACGTGTCACGAGCTCAGCAGACGCTGAGACGCTCGGAAACATCTTGGTCGAGGCCTTGTTGACCGACGATGTGGAGACAGCGGCCGTTGCACTGAAAGAGTCGGGAAATAGTAGTGATGAAAAATCGAAGAACGCAAGGAATGCGATCCGGGATTCGATCGGTGCAGCGATTGGAGAACGTCAGTCCCTGCACTGCGGTAAGGAATACACAATGAGCACTTGGTATCGAAATTTGCGACTGTTCGGATTGCTTTGTGCGATATGGGTGTTGCCAAAAAGCCTTTCCGCAGAGGACACGCGTCCGCGACTGATCATCGAAACGGACGCCGGGGGTGATCCCGATGACGAACAGTCGCTCGTGCGGTTTCTGGTATATGCGAACGAATTTGACATTGAAGGCATCATCGCGAACCGTCCAGTAGCTCGGGACGGCGAGAACAAGAATCCCGTCCGGGACGGTCTTGGGATCGTGCGAGCAATGATCAACGCCTACGGTGAGTGTTATCCGAATGTCGTGAAGCACGACGCGCGTTTTCCGATTCCCCAGCTTCTATCGGAGCGGACAGTCGCGGGTTACAACGATATCGATGACGGTGTGAAATTGATCATCCGTGCCGTCGATGCAGATGACACACGCCCCGTCTGGTTTAGCAACTGGGGGACAGACAACGGCGCAGCAGAAAGTTGTCTCAAACGAGCGCTCGACCACGTACAGCGCGAACGTGGCCCCGAGGGATACGCAAAGTTCAAAGGCCGATTGCGGCTCAGCTCTGCCGATAAGTTCGGTGATCATACGGCGAAGATCGAACCGCCGTTTCCTTTCTGGTTGAACGCATCGCATCCTCCATTGGATGGCAAACGCTGGTATCACCGCTTTTCGGCATTGACGGCGACTGTTGGCGGTTTTGATATTGAACGCGATGTTCGAACGAATCATGGATGTCTCGGCCAATTGTATCCGGTCAACACC
>JBBRJI010000250.1:0-7800 GCA_038219625.1 Pirellulales bacterium
CATCGAACGAATAACGCGGCCGGCCATCAATAGGCCCACTTCTACTTTGCCATCGTTTTGCAATCGTTGAACCTTGACAGACTGCCAAACGTTTCCAAATTCTTGAGCCTGAACGATTTGTCCGACAAACAACGAAGTGGACGCGTCCACGGGCTTATCTGTGGAGGGCACATGAAGGGGGCCCTTGTAAAGCTTGTTGATTTCATATTTCTTTTTAAACGAGGGGGACCATTTCGCAAGCGCTCTTTCGGAAGAGTCTACCACCATTTGCGATTCGTTCTTCAACAACTTCTGGATTGCATTGACGATCTCTGGATCGGATTCTGCGACGGTCTTTAATGCGAGTTTGTCCAGTGCATTTTTCAGGTCAAATGGTGCACTTGAGCTCAGGGCAACGAGCAGTTCCTGTTTTTCAGCTCGCGTCAAAGGACGCTCCGCCAGCTCTTTCGCTTCCGCCGCTTTCTGTTTGGCCACCGCTGCCCGCTTTTCAAGTTCCTCGGGTGGCACTCTTTGAAATTTTAAGGTGATTGGAATGGTGACGGACACATTGTCCTCTTTGCGTTGAACTTTGAGTCGCATGTCCATGGCTTCGGGCACACATTCTTTCACGTTGAACGTCCAAGACCCTTCCCCTGTGATTTCAAAGGCCTCTTTGTCCAAGGTCTCACCGGTTTGCAATTTATAGGTCTTCTTCACAACGATTTGTTGATCGTCCTTGCTCTGAATCGAATATTCAGCCACCTCGCTCGCTGTTTGAATCCGTTTTGGTTCTCGATCTGCAAATGGTCCAGCAAATGATCCAAATGGAGCGAAAAAACCGAAACGCTTTATTGGGCCTTCACTGGAGTTGATCGAAACGCCAAAGTCGACTGTCCACTTTTCTTCATCGGTATCAGGCAAGGGTTCGAAGGGCAAGAGAGAGAGGTTGCCAAGAAGGAACGGCAATTGCGAGTCCCCCTCCATTGCCAAAACCCTGCCGCGACGCGTCATCGTGATCCGATTCCTAGTCTGATTCCGCCCCATGAAATTTGCGTTTGCAAAAGGGGAGCCAAAGCCAGGTGAGAAAATCGGCCCGATCGGAATCTGTGGAAAGCTGGAACTGCTTCCCTTTGTCTTCACCGACTGTTGTAGTCCCCCCTGAAACGTAACCCGAATCTGTTCGTTACTCATCGAGTCCACTGTGTACTCAGTTGTTCCTTTGTATTTCGTAATCTGCCCAGGAGCATCCGCCTCGATATCGAAATCGTAAGTAAACTTCTGACCTTGCTCCTTACCGTATTGGAGCGTTTCAGCCATTGCAAGTGAGTTAAACCATGCGATCCCAACAACGGCACAGAGGGAAGCTCGGTTAGACGTTTTCATGCTTTTCTCCACTTTTGCGCCAGATTCAGGAGACTCATTTTTACACACGGGCGGAAACCACAATTCAGCCATGCGATTGTGCATACTGCAACCAAGAGAGTCTATCCGGCCCCCCGTAGGTCTCAAAGATAGCGGTTGAAAATATTTTCCAACATTTCTTGACGTCCGCTTTCGTTTGGAGCCGCTTCCCCTTTTTCGAGCATGTACTTTTCGAGGCTTTCTAAAGAAGTCTTGTTCGCTTCGATTTCGGCACCAATGCCACTATCCCAGCTTCGGTAGCGGTTCGATATGAATTGACCGATGACACCGTCCTTGCGAATGTCGGCGGCGATTCTGAGTCCTCGAGCAAACGCGTCCATTCCGCCAACGTGAGCGTAGAAAAGGTCGATGGGTTCGAAGCTTTCGCGTCGCACTTTGGCATCGAAATTGACGCCACCGGTTGTTAACCCGCCGTGCTTTAGGATGGCCAACATGCATTGAGCCGTCAAATAATAGTCCGTCGGGAATTGATCCGTATCCCACCCGAGAAGCAAATCGCCGGTGTTTGCATCGATCGATCCGAGCGCTCCTTGCATGCCCGCGTAATCAAGCTCGTGCATCATGGTATGACCGGCCAAGGTTGCGTGGTTGGTCTCAAGGTTCAGCTTGAAATAGGGCAGCAAATCGTAGTTTCGTAAGAAATTGAGGCAAGCGGCAGCATCGCTATCGTACTGGTGCTTGGTTGGTTCTTTTGGCTTGGGCTCGATCAGGAACGGACCCTGGAAGCCGATTGTCTTGGCATAGTCGACCGCTAAATGGAAGAATCGGGCGAGGTTGTCCAATTCGCGTTTCATGTCGGTGTTGTAGAGGCACTGATAGCCTTCTCGTCCGCCCCAGAAGACGTAGTTTTCTCCTCCCAGTTCTTTGGTTACTTCCAAACACTTTTTCACTTGTGCGGCCGCGAATGCGAAAACGTCTGCGTTGCAGGTTGTGGCTGCTCCGTGCATAAATCGCGGGTGGCTAAACATGTTGGCCGTTCCCCAAAGCAACTTGATTCCGGTCTTTTCTTGATGCTCTTTGAGCGACTTGGCAATTCGGTCAAAATTTGCATTGGTCTCACGCAATGAGCCACCTTCTGGGGACACATCGCGGTCATGGAACGCATAGAACGGGGCATCCAATTTTTCAAATATTTCGAAGGCAACTTCTACGCGCTTCAGAGCGTTGTCGACTGAGTCGGAACCATCGTCCCACGGTCGAATTGCCGTTCCTGGTCCGAATGGGTCTGATCCAGTCCCCCGCATCGTATGCCAATAGACAATGCTGAATCGCAAATGATCCTTCATCGTCTTTCCCTCGATCAACTCAGACGGGTTATACCAACGAAAAGCCAGAGGATTGCGGCTTTCTGGTCCTTCGTATTGGATCTTGCTGATATCGGAGAAATAGCTCATGCGGAGAGTTGCCTTGGGAAAGATGTGAGCGACAGACATTGGTTACCGGGTTTCGAAAACATCGCTAGTTTAGCGATACCGTGCCCAAATCGGGAGGGGCGATTTGGGAGCAAAAACGCAGGCTAGTAAGTTGATAATCGACGATTAGGCGCGGAAAAACGGGAAAACAGGGTTTCTTAATGGGCCGCCGATATGCTTTGAGAGAAATTTCAGTACACTAGGAAGAGTGGTGATGAGTGAGGTAACACCGGATGCATTGATGCATGTTGCTCGCTTTTTCAAGTTCGTTGAATCGCGAACTCCCTAGAGTTGTGGCACAAGCGGAGCCTTCGAGGAACAATTTGGCATGACGCAGATCACATCAGACCGAATATTCGAATTAATCGAAAAGAGTCGTCTTGTCGAGTCGGCTGATCTTCACGCTCAACTCGAATTGATTCGAGCGCGACACGATGGAGTTTTGCCAGAAGACCCAGTAGTCGTTTGCAAAGAACTCGAAGACGCTGGGCTAGTGACTCGCTGGCAATGCGAAAAGATCCTGCAAGGTAAGTACAAGGGCTTCTTCTTAGGTAATCACAAGCTTTTGGGACACTTGGGGTCAGGCGGTATGAGCAGCGTCTACTTGGCTGAACACCTGGTGATGAAGCACAAGCGAGCAATCAAAGTGCTTCCCAAATCGAAACTTGGAAACAACAGCTATCTTGAAAGATTCAAGCGAGAAGCGCAGGCCATTGCCTCGTTGAACCACCCTAACATTGTTCGCGCTTTCGACATCGACAACGAAAAGGACACCCACTACCTAGTCATGGAATATGTCGACGGGGCCGACATGCAGACATTGGTTCGCAAACATGGGCCGCTGCCATTTGCGGTTGCAGCAGACTACATCGCCCAATCCGCTCGTGGACTGCACCATGCCCATGAGGCTGGGCTCATTCATCGCGACGTGAAGCCCACCAATATCCTGATCAACAAAAAAGGGGTCGTAAAGGTTCTAGACCTCGGCTTAGCGCTCTTCTCCGAAGATACAGACCCTTCGTTGACAATGGAGTACAACGACAAAGTTCTGGGGACCGCCGACTACTTGCCGCCCGAGCAGGCGATCAACAGTCACAAGATCGACAGCCGCGCCGACATGTACGGACTCGGATGCACGCTTTACTTCTTGTTGACCGGGCATGCCCCGTTCCCTGAGGGGAGTATTCCAAGTCGAATCATTCGCCATCAGAACTCCATGCCTCCCGATATTCGAAAGGACAGACCGGATTGCCCTGGTGAATTGGACGGAGTCTGCGTGAAAATGATGCAAAAGGACCCGCGATTCCGCTATGCGAATTGCTTGCAAGTTGCCGAAATATTGGAAGATTGGTTAGTTAAGTATCGTAAAGAAACAGAAAACGATCCGTCCAAAGCCAGAATCAACAATCTGTCCGTGACTGACTTACTCGACGAAGGAAAAAGGAAATCAAAACACGATATCGATACGGTAACCAATCGGGGCAACAGCACCAAAGTTGTCGTAGGCAGCTCCGTGGTCAGTTTGTCGGCATCCGATAGCGGCGTATTGAGGGCGATCGCCAAAAGCGAGGCCTCGACGATCGATAGTAAGATAGATCTCGTACATGACACCAATGCACCCAATACCAAGAAATCCAAAAGCCAAGCGATCGCCAAGGCAACTTCTCCGATTTCTTCACCCCCCAAGAGCAATGCTGGCGGTTCGTCTCCTCTGCTCAAAACTATAGAAAAACCAACCGCGGCCAAGCAACTGGTAAAGCCTGGAAATCCTAGCTTTTCGCCTCAGGCCAAAACAAAACCAAAGAACAACGTTTTTCTCCTGGTTGGAGTAGGTATTGTCACGCTCGTTTTGTTCTCGGTTATCTTGATTGCTGTGTTTGCAAATCGATAATCTCAGTGGTGACTACGGTCTCCACGAACGCACATTTTTTTCATGACGCGATGGAATAACATGCTTCAAATTGCCTTTCGTCTCTTTTGCCTTGCTTTTGTATTTGGGCAATTCAACGAAAGACCAGCCCTGGCTCAAAACCAGGGCGCTATTCCTGGCCCCGTTGACCTTGATCGAATGAAGGTTTCCTTAAAGAAGGCCAGCCAACTTCTTAAAGATGGGAAAGTGGTCGAATGCGTTGACGTCATCGAACTGTCAACCAAACAGATTCAAGAGCTCGTCGGGGACGCTTCGGTCAAAGAGCTCGCGGAAATCAAAAAAATTCACTTGGAATTGGCAAAGTTGCACCAGTTATTAACAGTGCAGGGGGCGGAACTAACCGAGTTGCCAACTTGGGATGCATTGCTTAAAGCCAAGAAGACGAACCGCCCAAAAAAGGAGGAGGAGATAAAAACGGCACCTTTATCCACGAAGACCGCCAGCATCAGTTTCTCCAAAGACATTGCACCGTGGATGGTAGAGCAATGCTCGCGCTGTCATATCAGCGCCGAACGGGGCGGTTTTTCGCTTGCTACTTTTACAGCATTGGTCAAAGGATCCAAAGGGGGCGTGGTCTTGTTTCCGGGCGATCCGGTTGGAAGCCGCCTTGTTGAGGCCGTGGAAACAGGCGATATGCCTCGTAACGGAAACAAAGTGTCACCCGAAAACCTTGCGAAACTAAAGCAATGGGTCATGGAAGGGGCTAAGTACGACGGCCCATCACCGGATGTGCCCATTGCATCGTTGATTACGGGAAAGCCAGCAGTTAGTAACATCCCTACGAAAATGGAACCACCCAAGATCAATGCTCCTACGGGAAAGGAAACCGTAAGCTTCGCAAGCGACGTGGCGCCGATCTTGATCGCCAATTGCAATGGCTGCCACTACAATGCAACGCGAGTTAGCGGTGGATTGCAGTTCAATATGTTTTCTCAGATCGTCAAAGGGGGCGATAACGGAAACATTATTGTGCCTGGAAAGCCCGATGAGAGCCTTATTATTCGCAAGCTGCGGGGCATGGAAGGGGCAAGAATGCCGATGGGTAGGCCTGAATTGCCAGAAGCTCAGATTCAACTCGTCGCCACTTGGATCAAAGAGGGTGCTACGTTTGATGGACAAAACAAGGATGCTAAGCTGGATCAAGTGGTTGGCAAGGCCTTCGCCGCCAGCGCAACCCACAGCGAGCTTATGACGCGACGCATGCAGCGAACTCGCGAAAAATGGAAAAAAGCAGCTCCTAAGGGAGAAGCAGATGAAGCGATCGACCAGCAATTTCATGTCATCGGCAATATTGGCGAAGAAAATGCCAAGGCTCTTTTGGCACAAGCCAACACGGCTGCCAATCAAATTCGGAAGATGTTTAATGTGCCTGGAAAAGAACCGTTGATCCGAGGCGGGATTACCATCTTTGCTTTGAAGCATCGCTACGACTACAGCGAATTCGGAAAGATGATCGAGAGTCGGGCGTTGCCCTCCGAGTGGTCGAGCCATTGGCGCAGTGAAGTCCTCGACAGCTATGTCGCAATCGTTTTCGACAAAGCCGAAATCAAGATTAACGAAACCTCGCTTTTGCAGCAGATAACTAGTCTTTGGATGAGTTCCCACGAAGGGGTGCCGCGCTGGTTTGCCGACGGTGCTGGGCGCCAAGCATTAGCGATGACTGTAGGAGTCAAGGATGCGCGTGTTCAGCCATGGCTCAAGCGTATGCCAGAGTCGATGGAGCAAATGAAGAACTTAAAGTCCCTTTTGGATGGATCGATGAACGACGAAGCTTCGGCCATCATTGGCTTCGGCGTCATTCGGACCATGTACGAAGCGAAAATGAAAACCAAGTACGAAACGATCGTCCGGTCACTTGCAAGTGGAATGACTTTTGAGCAAGCCACTGCGAAGACAATCGGCTCTATGGAAGTCTTTTTGAAGCAACTGCTCGGCAAAGCCAAGTAAGTAAGTTAACGAGAAAATGGTGCCAGCCAATACACTGCAGGTAAGTCACGAGCCCGACGAAAACGCCTAGTGCCGCAACCGAGAGAATGCTCCATCGCCAACGGGCAGTGAAATGCCCCCGAGTTTTACTCGGGGGATATTTACCATCCCTCTAGAATAGATGGTCCTAATGCAGCACTTTATCGAAAATGAACCAATGCTACACGAATTATCAAAGCTTTTTGCAGTTCCAGGCCTGACTTTCGAGCAAGGAAGTGGAGGTCTTTTGCGAGCAGTTGTCAACACACCTGCCAGCCAGGGAGAATTGATGTTGCAAGGGGCGCACATTACGATGTGGAAACCGACAGAGCAACAGCCAGTGCTGTGGCTAAGCCAGAAGTCGCATTTTGAAAAAGGGAAACCCATTCGAGGCGGCGTTCCAATTTGCTTTCCTTGGTTTGGCCCCAATGCCAAGGATGCGACATTGCCGGCGCATGGTTTTGCACGCCTTGTCGAGTGGAAAATGGTTGGAGCGCACGCGAACGAGGATGGATCTATCGTGCTTCGTTTGGAAACTTCGATCGATCCCTTTGCGGTGAGCTTTCAGATCGAGTTTGGCCGTGAGTTAAAAATGACTTTGACAACGCAATTGTCGGCGAACGCAAAGTCGGGTCAGTCGTTCGAAGATGCCTTGCACACGTACCTTGCGGTTAGCGATGTTCGATGCATTTCGATCGCAGGCTTGGAGGAAACAGCCTACGTGGACAAGGTCGATCAGGCGTTACTCAAAGATGCATCGGGGATCCCAATACGATTCACTGGGGAGACGGATCGTGTTTACGTAGGAACTCAGGCTGATTGCTGTTTGCGGGATGAGGGCATGAGGCGCATCATTCGCGTTGCCAAATCGGGGTCGTCTTCGACTGTGGTTTGGAACCCCTGGACCGACAAAAGTAAGCGAATGGCTGACTTTGGGGATGACGAGTGGCCTACGATGGTTTGCATCGAAACGGCCAACGTCGGAATGAACCTCATCGAGCTCTTGCCTGGAGAGTCGCATTCGACGACAAGTATCATTTCCGTAGAGCAATTGGGCGATGGGCAGTTTGAAATTAACCAATAAACTGGTTG
>JBBRJI010000251.1:0-7796 GCA_038219625.1 Pirellulales bacterium
TAGCGGACACCGTCCATGGACTAAGCATGAGCACTATCGCAGCAACCATCGATCCATACAGAACTCATGTCGGCTTGAGCCCAACGCTTCAGCGCCCAACATTGGTGCTGAACCGTAACTGGCAGCCAATTAATGTTGCGACCGTTGCGCGCGCTTTGATTATGTTGTGGAACGATACCGCTAAGATCGTTGATCCAGTCGACTACCAGTTGTATGACTGGAGCGATTGGAGCCGATTAGTTCCGGATCGTGACGAACCGTTCATCCAATCGGTACGCCAGCGAATCCGTATTCCGGAGGTGATCGCATTGACAAAATTCGATGCTATGCCAACGCAAACAGTAACCTTCAGCCGTAGAAACGTTTTCAAGCGTGACAAGATGTGTTGCCAATACTGTGGAACGCAGCCTGGCAGCGAAGAACTCACGATTGACCACGTTGTTCCGCGTGCACAAGGTGGACTGTCGACTTGGACGAACTGTGTTTTGGCTTGCATCGATTGCAATTCGAAGAAGGCTGACCGCACTCCAGTTCAGGCGCACATGAAACTCCGCAAGGAGCCAGTGCGTCCAGCTTGGAAGCCGATCTACGCCGATCGAATGAATCGCGTTAAGAGTTGGTCCAAGTTCATCAGCGAAGCTTACTGGATAGTAGAATTAGAAGATTAGGCCGTAGGCTTGAGGCTGTAGGTTTAGATTTCCTCCAGCCTCCAGTCTCATACCTCCAGCCTGTTCTAGGAATGTTCGCCTGGGAGCGGACGCGGCCTCCAAAGCCGATGGACAGTGTTCGAATCACTGCGTTCCTGCTGCGCAAGCCTTGAGCTATGAGGGAAATGGAAATAGGAATTCGAGAAAACAGTGAACCTATTAACTCGAGCATACTCCTTTAACCCTACAGCTTATAGCTTGCTTGCCGATGTGGCTCGACTGAGAAAGGCTCCCGTCTAGACTGAGTTTATCTTTGTTCGACCGACGGGGCGACTTGTTGCTGCTGATCAACGGCATGCCGGTCATTCACATCGAGCTGAAGAAAAGCGGCGTGCCGGTAAGCCAGGCCTACAACCAGATTCAAACTTATACCCGTGAAGGCGTTTTCACGGGATTGTTCTCGTTGATACAAATCTTCGTGGCGATGGAACCCGGTGAGGCTCTTTACTTCGCGAATCCGGGACCAGACGGAACATTCAACAAAGATTACGCCTTCCACTGGGCGGACTTCAATAACGAGCCGATTAACGACTGGCAGGATTTCACTTCTCGCCTGCTTTCGATCCCCATGGCTCATCAGTTGATTGGTTTTTACACCGTTGCGGACGAGTCCGACGGAGTTCTGAAGGTGATGCGTAGCTACCAGTACTACGCCGCGCATGCTATTTCCGACAAGGTTGCTCGAACGGACTGGAAGAACCCAAATCGCCTCGGCGGCTACATTTGGCACACGACTGGGTCGGGCAAGACGATGACCAGCTTCAAATCCGCCCAACTGATTGCCAATTCCAAGGATGCGGACAAAGTGGTCTGCCTGCTCAACCGCATTGAGTTGGGCACGCAAACAACAGAACAGTACCGAAATTTTGCCGGAGACGGGGATGAGGTGCAGGCGACGGAAAACACCGGCGTACTTGTCCAAAAACTCAAGAGCACCAATCCAGCCGATACGCTGATTGTCACCTCCATTCAGAAGATGAGTCGGCTGAAGGATGAAGAAAACGGCCTGAAAGGGAGTGACCTAGCGAAGATGCGGTCCAAACGGATCGTCTTCATTATCGATGAATGTCACCGCTCAACGTTCGGTGACATGCTGATCGATATCAAGAAGAGCTTTGACGGAGCGGTGTTCTTCGGATTCAGCGGTACACCGATTCACACGGAGAATGTTCACAAGGACAATACCACCACAGATGTGTTCGGCGATGAACTACACCGCTATAGCATCGCGGACGGGATACGCGACAAGAATGTTCTAGGCTTTGATCCTTACAAAGTGATGACCTACAAGGATCGTGTTCTCCGCCAGGCGGTTGCATTAGAAAAATCTAAAGCCGCGACCCCAGAAGAAGCCTTTGCCGATCCGAAGAAGAAGAAGGTCTTCAATCGCTACATGAACGATGTAACGATGGCTGGCTATCGCGATAGTTCGGGCGAGTATGTAACGGGCATCGAAGATCATTTGCCCAATAGCCAATATGAGCGTGACGAGCACCGAAACGCCGTGGTTCAGGACATCGCTGACAACTGGGTGACTCTGAGCCAGGGAAGTAAGTTCCACGCGATCTTTGCAACGAGCAGCATTGTAGAGGCAATCATCTACTTTCGCTTGATGAAGGCGCAATGCCCGAATCTAAAGACCACGGCCTTGTTCGATCCAAACATCGATTTTGATGGGGGCGGCGATCCCGCTTTCAAGACAGACGGTCTCGTTGAAATCCTTGCGGATTACAACACGCGGTATGGTCAGACCTTTGATCTCGGTAGTTACGGAAAATTCAAGAAGGACATTGCCGCACGGTTAGCTCACAAGAAGCCTTACAAGCGGATCGAGACCGAGCCAGACAAGCAAATTGATCTCTTGATCGTGGTCGATCAGATGCTCACGGGATTCGACTCCAAATGGCTCAACAAACTTTACCTCGACAAGGTGCTGAAATACGAAAACATCATCCAGGCCTTTTCACGAACTAATCGCCTATTCGGATTGGATAAGCGTCACGGAACGATACGTTATTACCGCAAGCCGCACTCGATGGAGCGGAACATCGAGGCTGCCGTGCGGCTCTATTCGGGTGACAAGCCCATCGGACTGTTCGTTGATCGGTTGTCGAGCAACGTTCACCGAATGAATATGACTTTTGCGGCGATCTGTGCAATATTCGACGCGGCAGGTCTCGAGGACTTCAGGAAGTTGCCCGACAATCTCGCTGAACGGGCGGCGTTCGCAATGCAGTTCAATGAATTCAGCAGTATCCTGGAAGCGGCCAAGGTTCAGGGCTTCAATTGGGAGAAGATGGAGTACAAGTCCGACGACGGCAGTACGATCATGACGCTCGCAGTTACTCACGAGCAATACCTTACTCTCCTGCAACGCTACAAAGAACTTGGGACGGGTGGCGGCAGTGCTGGAAGTGCCGTACCCTTCGACATCGATAGTCACATCAGCGAGATCGACACAGGCAAGATCGATGCAGACTATATGAACTCGCACTTCCGAAAGTATCTAAAAGTGCTGGAAAGCGGCGACGAAGTTGCGAAAGAGAAGACCTTAGCCGAGTTGCATCGGTCCTTTGCAACGCTCTCACAAGAGCAGCAAAAGATCGCTGAGATTTTCCTGCGAGACATCCATCGCGGCGACGTGCAAATCGACTCGAGCCATTCTTTCCGCGATTATCTCACCGACTACCAAGCGAGAGAGCAGAACAAAAATGTCGAGGATCTGGCTGCCGCACTCGGCATCGACGTAGTGAAGTTGAAGTGCTTGATGTCGGCCAATGCGACCGAGGCGAATTTGAACGAATACGGCCGCTTCGATGACCTGAAGGAAACGATCGACAAGCAGAAAGCAAAGGTCTATTTCGAAGCTACAACTGGCGAAAAACTCTCTCCCGCCAGAGTGAACATCAAAGCGGCTACTTTGTTGCGAGACTTTATCCTTGCAGATGGCTTCAGGCTTGGAACCCTCGACAAGGAAGGCAACTTAGTGGCAGCCGCAATGGAGGAAGAAGGTGAAGTCCAAGAATCACCTACTCCCAAATTCCAAGAGCATCAAATGGTTACGTTGATTGAAGCGATCCCCGCCGAGGAACTCTTGGAGGGCCAGTCAGGTTCTATCATTCACTTGTACACGGACGGCCGAGCATGCGAGGTGGAATTCCTCAGCCCCAGCGGTTCAAAGATCGTGACCCTCCTTCTCAATCAAATTAGGCCGTCCAATTGATCATGAACGAAGCGCTTCCAAATCCTGAGGACAGTGTTGTCGATTCTGCGAAATTGACAGAATATCTATTGCCGACAAGTCATCCAATTGGAAAGGCAAAAGCCAGGTTTTTCATGGCCTTCGGATTTTGTGTTGAAGCTACTGAGCAAATGAGAACTGCGCTGGCTCAGCACGGAAAAACTCGGCCCGTTGTCGCAAAGACAGAGTCCGAGCACGGCGTAAAGTATGTTCTTGAGTGCGACATAGAAACGCCAGACAATCGCAATCCATGCATTCGATCTGTTTGGATTGTCGAAGCCGGAAAGACTTCGCCGAGGTTGGTAACGGCTTATCCTGCTTAATGACCAGGCACCTATTGATACCCAACTCTATCGAGCGGCCCCCGGGCCAAATTACAGTGGAACAATTCGCTCGCAAGTCAACTCCCTCCCCGAGGGTGGATTCGCCGGCAGTTTGTTTGTTGCAGAATGGAATTCATTCATCCACTTTGCGGCGTTGGATGCGTGTCTGACATGGATCGATGTCAACTACGAGCCGGGGGACGGCGTCTAACCACGCGTTTAACCCTACGGGCGCTTGCGGCAGGTTCCCGCTGTGAAAGTAGGGAAACGCCTACGAGTATGCAAGCTAGCTTGATCACGGCGATGGAATGGCATAGCGAATTCAACGGATTGTCAGCCAGCCTCCACCAGCCAATAGGCCATTTTCATGTCGGCAGCGCGTCCCACTGTGGAATTAGGAAGCGGAAGTTGGCGTTTGCAAGGAATGATCTTCACAAGGATGAGCTGGCCTGCCAATAATTGATTGACAAACCAGAGATAACTCCTCAAGATCAAGTGATAAAATACCCAAACCGGGATAATAACAAGTTCGAGTTTCCATTTAGAATTACACTAAAAAGGAATGCGACATGACCATTGGACCTGCTCGTAATGTTCTGGCTATTTGCGGAACTCTACCCGCTGTATTCACTTTTATTGCTTGCTCCAATAGCGTGCTGTCGCAGTGTAGCCACACACAGTTCACGGTCGCGACTGTCGAGGAACATTTTAGACTTCAGGCAACGAACGGCATCCCATTCAGCTATCCAATTCTAGAATTGCAGTCTGAGTCGCGTGATGGACATTTTGGAACGCTACTGACGAGCAAAGACAACAAGCCCGAATGCCGCACGGTCAATGTTACGTATCGAATCAATAACAAAACGCCAGAAGGTTCAGTGGTATTCGTTGACTACGACATGCCGTCATTTTGGCAAAAATTTCTGGCTCCGAATCAGTCCCGTCCGCCGCCGCCAAAGTTGATTCCTGCTGTGAAGAAGCTTGAAGGCCCCTTTTTGTTGGTCGATCCCGAACTGGCAAAACTCCCCCCGGGTGCGACATTTGATCCTTCTGGGCTATGGGTTGTGAACGGAACGCTTGCTGTCGAAATAGCGAAAGACGAGAAGTTCGATCGCCGCGAGATATGGAAGATTGAGAGAATTAAGCCCGAAAGCTTGGCATTGCCCGTGCATCCTGCGATTTTTACTGCCAGTTCTCGCAAATGGAAAAGTTCGAAGGGGAATTTGCTGTTCGAAGGTATATTCTTGGATCGTGATCCGCAGAAGAAATCGGTTCAAATTCACGCAGCGGACGGATCGGTCTCTGAGATTCCCTTTTTTGAACTTAATCTTTCGGATAGAAAATGGATCATGGAGGAGGTTAGTGCTCGCGAATCGAAAGACAAGAACGGAAGTACAGGATACGGCTTTGGTGGTGAGGGCGGCAGCTTGACGATGCAACGATCTGGAAAGGATCGACGCAAGTAACATGGATTCGCACAGGGTCATGGTGAAGCGGCTTAGCCCAACGCTCGATCTATCCCACGGCTCCGCTTCGCTACTCTCGGGATCGATCGCTATACGTTCGTCGAGAAGCACACGAGTTCCAACCAAATGCTAGAAAGACTAAGGTGCCCGAACTGTAGCGCGAGATTTTCAGCGGATGCGGATAGACGCTTTTTAGACTCTGCGAAACTCGACTGCCCAAAATGCAAACTCTCAAGTACTCTCGCCCAGTATCGACTGTTTGCGGAACCGGTTGAACAGTCTGCTCAATCTCGTGAAACCTCTGTCGAGAAAACACAACGAAGAACCGAGTTTAACCGGGTACCTACTGAGAGCACAGAGTTCAAATGGGATCCAGACACATTAAAGGGATGCGGATGCATGTCGTTCTCCCTTTGGATTCTAGGGTACTATGTGCTGTTTCAGTACGGATGCGTTGGGCCATCATTAGAGGAACGTGAGCGAACGCGCGTAGAAGCTGAAACTCGTCAAAAACTCGAGGTGGAGCAGAAGGAAAGGAAACTTAAGCAGGTTAGCCGGTAACGCAGCCGTTGAGGGAGAGACGCTATGAGCAAGAAAAAACTACAAGACGTCCCCCTGTCACTTGCGCGGCACTTTATTGCACCGGAGGGATTCATCGGTTCTTTCGGATGGATGTGTGGTTATTCGGCGGATAGCGTGTTTTTGGAAGACGCGGTGGAGCGATTCACTGGCCGGACATCATCGCAACGAGGTTTCGGAGGACAAATCGCCATCGCACTGATGCTCGACCCCAGCAATTCGCAAATCACGCCCCAGGAGGTCCCTGGACTATTGCATCTACCGATTGTGTCGAAGTCGCCGCCGTTCAAGTTGCTCCATGCGAAAGTCGCCGTTCTCGGTTTCCGCCACGAAACGGAGGCAAGCCAATGGTGTTTGCGTTTGATTGTTTCGACAGGCAATTGGACGATGGACACACTGAACCGATCGCTCGACCTCGTTTGGACCACCGATCTTTCCAGTGACGATCTAAAATCAAAAGACGATTCCTTGGCTCAAGCGGGGGCCGACATCGCGGCAGCTTGGGAGATGATGACGTGGCTCCGCCGCTTGTTCGATGATCGGGCACTTGATGCGAAGCGAGCTGATCGCAGTGAGTCGAACTCAAGAATGGCGGCGAATCAATTGGAGGGTTGGCTCAAAAAAGCGATCCGGTATCGTAAGGATGCGACCGCCCAGTTCTTTGACAACCGCAAGCGATCACTGCTGGACGCATTGCCCGAAAAGGTGATTGCGCATTCCGGTGACGTTGCTCGCAACTATCTGGCGATGGGGTCCGGGTTCTATGAAACGCCGAGCGAAAGCGGCGACATCCCAATCGTCTTGACGAAAATCGCTGAGAAGCTGCAACAGCAGGGCTTGCTGAGACAGAACCCAGAGGTCGACGTCTTTGTCAATCCAAAATCCTGTCAAGCCATTGCGGGTTCCCGAGACGCGATTCACGCCGCTGGCTGGACGATCCGCGAGGCTTGGCAGCCGCCTTTCTTCAAGCCAACCGAGTCACGAACGCTGCACGCTAAATTCTTATTCAGTTTCAACTATCGCAAGAACTCCGTTCAGTGTAACAGTGCTTGGTTGTACCTGGGTTCTGGGAATCTGACCCAACCCGGCTTCACTCAGCCGATGGGCGCGAGCCTTGGCAACTTGGAAGCGGGCGTGGTTATTGATGCCTCATCATTGCACTGGGATGACCGCAACCTTGTCGTCGAACCGCCCGTATTGCCGATCCAACAGAAAACGGATTTCAAGGACGCGGGAATTGAACTGATGGCCGGAGACGAGATGCCGGATGCCGATATTCAATTCATCGCGCCACCGATTTCGTTTCTCGTTTGGACCACGTTTGAACCCGGTGGTTGGTTAACCAGCCTCGATGAAATAACCGAGGCGTTTGCAGTTCTCGACGAGAGTGGTTTGCCTTGTCAGTACGACCAGCAGCAAGGGTTTCGTTGGCCCGGCGCGATGCCTCGCGAAGTTCGAGTCCAATGGTTGGCCGACGAAG
>JBBRJI010000252.1:0-7785 GCA_038219625.1 Pirellulales bacterium
GCCTACAATCGCACCGACGGCGACACTGGTCAACGTTTCCACAAAGATACTTACGACCGTGGGTTTGATTTCTATGCCATGAGGAGCCAGTCGTCCAACTCGCAATACGATGACCATGGCTTTGCCGGGAACGTATTTTCCGAGGTGTCCGATGAAATAGGCGTGCAAGCCTATCCAAAACGGAACGTTTTGCCCGAAGGCTCTCAGGGTTTGCAGCCATGCGCTCGCGGCTGGCATCATTCCGAAGGTGTAGACCAAGACTCCAGCCAAAAGCCATCGCCAATCCATCGCGGAAAAATCAAGATGTTCTCGATGTTCCAACACGTCCGAATAAGCCTTTCGGATGGTCAAAACCAGAAACACAAACACAACCATGACAATGGTCCATTTCAGGATGGGCTTGAAGCGAGCGAGTCCGTTCGAATCGCCTGTTGGTTTGTCGGTGGAACGGGTCGGAACGGACGTCGCTTCCTCTTTGGCCGGGTTTTGCATCATGAGCACATTTGGGTGGACGAACATAGAAATCTTGGCATGGTAGAGCCGATTGCCGTTTTACGATAAAATCAATCGGGAAATCCTGGCATAGAACGTTTGTTTGTCCAGGTCTATCCGAGGGTTGTTCGCTTTCATTTAACTTCTTTTACCGAAAAACCGCCTCGATGGCTCGATATATTTCCTTTGCAGTGTTGCTGGCCATCATCATCGTGATCGGTGCGCTGTTCTACAAAGTCATGGTAGGCTTTTTTGTTCCCGTGTTCTTGGCGGCGGTGCTGGTGGTCGTTTTCAGGCCGTTGCACCGTTGGGTAAGAGCCAAAGTGGGAGACCGTGAGCACATAGCCGCAGGGGTTACCACTACGCTGATTGTGATGATGGTTCTCATTCCAACAGCCTTGGTACTGTCCATGGCGGCGATTCAAGGCGCCAGTTTGTATAGAAACTTCAACGCATCCAGCATCAAATTGGGGCTTGCACGACTTCGGTCCAACAACTTGTTGAATCTCGATTTCCCTTTCGCGAATCAAGTGCAAGCGATTCAGAAAAAAGTGGATGACATCCAGTTTCAGGTGGCCCAAGCACGAAGCTACCAAGAGTTGGTCAGCGACAAAGGATTATTGAAGAGCGACGTGACTGAGATTCGCGTTCTGATGGACCAACTCATTCCGCGATTGGTCGAGTCGACACGAGTTGATTTGGCGAACAGAATCGCTCGCCTACGAGACAACCCCTCCGCACGCACCCGACTTCCTGTTTCGTTCGATAATGAGATGGAAGGGTTTTTTGCCAAGACGAGTGACGATCTAAAAGGGCTCTTCGCTTTGAAAGAGCAAGAATCGGAGGATGAGTTCCGAATCGAAAAGGATCGAGTTCGATCCAATATTGGACCGCAGTTGAGTGAGCTGAGCCAAATAGAATGGGGGATGGCTGTCGAAGCTCGGAGTTCACTGATCGAAAAGGGACTTGGGTGGAAAAAGGAAGTCGTTGAAATGAACGATTGCTTAAATGCTTTCGAGCCAAACGAGGACACGACCATGGCCCAGCTACAACGGGCAGTAGCGGAATTGGTGACGCAATGGCAGCACACGCGTGAAACGATTTCGGGTGGGCCTTGGAAAGGGGCGCTCATGGATCTTGTCAATCCTACCGACGAAGATGTTGACGCCCTCAACGCCGGTTTCTTTGCCTACATTCGGCCTAGATTATTAACATTTACAGGAGACTCCGCGGCGTTTTTGCTGAAGTTCATTATCAGCAGCAGTATTCTGCTGGTGTCCCTCTATTTCTTCTTATACGACGGGCCAGGTATGGTTCGCACGATGATGGAGTTGAGCCCGCTCGATGACCGTTACGAGCTTGAGTTGCTTGCACAGTTTGACCGCATTTCGCGAGCGATTGTTTTGGCCACTGTATTGTCCGCCCTGTTGCAAGGGCTGGTCGCAGGCATTGGATATTATTTCGCAGGCATGCCTTCGTTGATCCTTTTGACGGCGCTCACGGCAACCTGCGCCCTAGTACCTTTCGTGGGACCGGCCATTGTTTGGGTACCCGTTTGTTTGTATCTGGCTATCTATGAGGAAAACCTGATTGCCGCTGGGTTGCTTGCACTTTGGGGAATGTTAGTGGTAGGGACCGTGGATAACTTGGTCAAGGTGTTTGTGTTGCATGGCCAAAGCCAACTGCACCCATTGCTTGCGTTGCTGAGTGTGCTGGGGGGAATTCAGTCGTTGGGGCCGATTGGAATTCTGGTCGGGCCGATGGTGGTCGTTCTGCTGCAAACGCTGTTGGGGATTTTGAGAACCGAACTCACGCACTTCAAAAAGACCGAGGATCAAGCAATCGAATCGGGCGTTCCGTCAAAAGAAACGAAATCACTCAGTGGACTCATCCGCAAAGTGAAAGGGTCGGCGGTTAACAGCGAGCCTACCGCGATCACGAAAGAAGCCAATGTCCCTGATTTGCCCGCGATAGAATAGCGCCATGGAAACCTCTCGCCGAACGGCAGTATCTAGTTGCAGAGCTCCGCCTCGCAACCTACTCTCTTGCAGGCTCCGCCTGGGCTGCGCGACAATTAGCAGTTTCAATATTTCTTTCTGTTTTATATCGACTCATTTTTGCTCCGAACAACAATAGAGTTAGACAATATTGCTAGCCCATCCGTTCGGGGCTTGCCCTGGGCTGTTAAAACTATGCAATTGCGGGAGCAATTGGATTGCGCATCTATTCTTCCACTTCGCCTGATTGAACAGACAGGCAAACCGACTCATTTTGCTTCAGTCGGTTTTCAACCGGCGGGGCAGCATCTGTCAGCTACCAACGCGAAAAGTTCGCAGAGTGATCGCTCTCCGTCGGACTCGTCCGGCGGAAGATCCCATTGGCGACTCCTTGCTCGCGCATAAACGGACTCGAGGGAGTCCAATCAAAATCGTCTTTTTCCAACACCCCATCCCCATTCCGATCAAGCCGTTCGAAGTGCAGTGGATCACCCTGAAAATCTTCTTTGCTGAGGCTTTGGTCATCGTCCACTTTGTGTTTTGAAGCAATCCAATTCCAATCGTACCGTTGCTTGGCTGGACCAAACCAACCGCCACTCATCCCCATATCCGATCCGCGTAGGATTGCAGAGAGCATCCGAATGGCTTCCGGTTGTTGTCCTGCCTCGTACTTGGATTCGATACGTGCGAGTACCGTCTCCGCTTGCGATTCCAGAGGTCTATCGCAAAAGAGAACGTATAGCGCACCTGCAGGTAGTCATCGCCAATGAGCAATGATTTGCAAGCAAAGGATTGGAGTGAGTTTGAATCGGAACATGCCAAGCGAGATAGCCGAACTACAAATCCAACGCGTCGAGTTGATCGAGCAATGAATCTAGTTCATCCGGTTTGCGTTCTTGTTTCGGTGCAACGGCTTCTAGCGTCGCAGTGGCTGGGCTAAAATCAACTGCCGCTCGTCCTGCCAAAATCAACTGCTCGTTTCTCTCACGGGCGGCCGCTTCGGCGGGATCCTCGTCCCGTTCTGGCGCTCCAAACAATTTTGAGAGGTCAATCTTAAATCCGCCTGCATCAACGGGCGCGCCCGCGATCGCTGGCGTTTTGTGCTGTGGAAACATGATCGCATTCTCTGGGCAAACCCGAGAGCACGCCGGACAGCCTTTTCGGCAGTTGTCTGGCTGCTCCACCAAGATGGTCTCGCCGCGATCGACTCCATACACTCCGAACAAACAGAAATCGATACACTCCATGCAGTTCGTGCAGCGGCTGTAGTCGATCACCGGATACCAGCGCCGTTGCGGGTGCTCGTCCATTCGCAAGGGAACAATTCCAAGTGGTGATTCGTGCGAGGCTGGAGCGCTGGCATTGCCGTCCAATCGCCCGGACCCGTCCATGGACAAGGCTGTCGAATTGGTGGGATTCAAGAATCGATCGAGCGACAACAAATCTTTCTTGGGTGCATCGAGTTGTTCCGCCATCAGAATGCGTCGAAACTCAGCCGCGAATACTTCACCTGAACTGCCAGCCCGCATGTCGATCGAATAAATCTTTCGCGACGGTCGAACCGCGATATTGGCAACGCGATCGGCAGCCTTCTCGTCTTCCTTGTCTTCAGCCTCATCGTCGTCGTCGTTGACGAGGTCCAGATTCAGCAGTTGCACCTCACCATGTTGGCCACGTATTTCATGGCGATCCAGAACCCAGAAACCAGCTCGATCGAAAAGCCAGCTCAGAATGGCGATGGGGCCGGACCACTCCCGCATCTTGAGTACGCTTTGGCTATCCGAGGCCAGATCGTATAAATGGGGGACGACCAAACTTGCCGTATTCGGAAGACTTGCCGCGATGGTCGCAATAGAGTCTTCGAGCGCTCGCTTTTCAGGGCTGCGGCTCTGGCCTTGGGAGACCACGATCAATAAACCGTTGGAGGTAGAACTTTCGTTGTTTGCGCTTACCATTTTAATTATTCCTCGTTCGAATCGATCGTGTTGGCTTGCCCTTTGATGGTTCTTTGGGCAACATCCCACGCTTTTGCTAAGTGTTCCAAATACTGTGGCGGACTGAGCATCTCGCTCGCATCACCCTGCATTTCCATCAACCAACCTTCGCCGTATTTATCCACGTTAATACCTGACGGATCGTTGAGCAACTGCCCATTGATCCTGACAACCTTGCCGGTCATGGGTGCGTACAACCCGCTCTCGGCCTTTTTGCTTTCGATGTTGCCAAATTCCTGGCGGCTTTTCAATTCGGCTCGCTCTTCGATGCCGAACTCCAAAAAATAAATATCCTGCAAAAGTCGGACGGCATAGGCCGAGAAACCAAACCGGACGATTTGGCTGTCCTTTGGGATGGCCCACATGTGATTTTTTGCATAAAGTCGGTCGGTTGGGAATTCGGCTGCAAAATCCCCCATCATGAACGTGAGCGACTCGCTCATGTGTAACGAACCCCACGGAACTGCGCCTCAAAAAAGGCAGGCAACAAGCCATCCACTCGCAGCAATCCATCGACGGTCAATTCAACGCGATTGCAGTTTCCTGCTGCATCCGTCTTGAGCAATACATAGCCATCGTCGACGTACTCATTCCATTCGCTTTGCCATCGCTCAACGATGTTGGTATTGAACTTCGTTTCAAAATACTCAACGTCAAGATAGCCGCGTTTCAATTGCAAAATCATCTCGCGTATGAGGGATTGTTCCTCGGTTGGGACAAAGGCTCGACCGATGGGTAGCCGATTCTCGTCGAGCAGAGCTCCGAGGTAGTTTGGCCATTCCGGTACGTTTTGATAATGAACCCCCGACATATGCCCGAAGCTCGCAATGCCCGTTGCGATCAAATCCGAACCTCGCCACAGGTTATCCCGATACGAAAAACTAACTTTGGAAGAATCTTTCACGACCGTGTAAGCGCTGCTGACTTTGTAGCCTGATTTCTGAAATTCTTCGAAAGCATACTGAACCCAATCCCGTTTCGTTTGCCAATCGGCGACTGGAGCCGCTTGATGGGTCTGCAGCATGTCCTTGGAGTAGACCGTATTGAAAGGCAATTCCATTTGATAAATAGTGACACTTTCAGGCGAAAGCTCCAACGTTTGGCAAACGTTCTCGCGCCAGTTGTCCCATGTCTCGCCGACCATGCCGGAAATCAAATCGATATTTACATTGGGAAAACCCGCGGCCACGATCCACTCCCAGGCTTTGTGGACTTCCTTAGATAAATGGGCACGACCGTTTTCCTCAAGGATGGCATCGGAAAAGTTTTCCACTCCAAGACTCAAACGGGTAACACCTAGATTGCGAAGCGCATGCACTTTGGATTCGCTGAGAGTGCCGGGCTCGCATTCGAAGGTAACTTCTTCGGCTTGGTCCCAAGAAATGCTCTTATGCAATCGGTCGAACAGTGACTGCAATTGTTTGACCGATAGAAAACTCGGGGTCCCGCCGCCGAAATAGACAAAGCGAAAGGGTCGACCTCCCATTACCGGTTGTTGTGAAACCAGCTCGATTTCATGGGTTAGGGCCGAGACGTAGCGTTCGATTTCTCCCGCGTTGACGTCGGTAAAGACTTTGAAGTAGCAGAATTTGCAACGCTTGCGGCAAAACGGAATGTGCAGGTACAAACCGAGCGGGGTTTCAACCTCTTCGCCAGATGCCGACCGTTGTTTTAGCGGCGGATTCGCCATCGCAGTTTGAATGGCCGGCAACGCGTCCCCGGTCCATTGCGAAAAGGGCGGGTAATTGGAAATGAAATAACTTCCAACTTCTGTTTTTTTTGCTTCGGTCGACATGGATTCGATTGGGTGGTAGCTTTTGATCGGTGTCGTGTTACGAAGGTCGCCAAAACCTTCGGATATAGTGTACCGTCGAATCCAAAATCGTGCAGAACCAATAGCGAATCATTCATGCGAACGCGGTGGGACGTAATCATTGTAGGTGGAGGTGCAGCCGGGCTCTGGGCTGCCGGAACCGCAGCTGCGCGTGGCAGAAAAGTCCTGATATTAGAAAAGAACAACAAAGCGGGCGTCAAAATCCTGATGTCGGGGGGGACGCGCTGCAACATCACCCACAACTGCGAAAGCCGCAAAATCGCAGATGCCTTTGGAAAAAATGGTCGAGTTTTGCTCTCGGTTTTAAGTCGACTGTCGCCCCAAGATGTCGTCCGGCAGATGGACCAAGAGGGAGTACCAACCAAAGTCGAAGAAACCGGCAAGGTTTTTCCCGCGAGCGACCGAGCTATCGATGTTCGAGATGCGGTCGTGCGACGGTTAGCACGAGAGGGTGCCAGTTTGGTCACTGGTGCCGCAGTCCAATCGATTCGACCACTTCCATTGGAAAGCGGTGGCTTCGAAGTTTCAGCCAAGATTCAAGGCCAATCCAGCGTGACTTTCGCGTGCGACTCCGTCCTGTTGACCTGCGGAGGACTCAGCTACAGCGGCTGTGGAACGACGGGTGACGGCTATCCATGGGCTCAAGCCATGGGGCATACGATTACTCCGCTTCGCCCTGCATTGACTCCCTTACTTTCCAACGACGCATGGGTTCATGAGTTGAGTGGCATCACTTTGGAGGATGCCGAGGTAACGGCACGCGTCACCGGACAGGATGCCAAGATTGCAAAAATGGAACGAGCGACATCCCGCGGCGGATTGCTTTGGACCCATATGGGATGTAGTGGCCCAACTGCCATGAATGTCTCTCGCTGTTTTTCGGATTTGCCTAACGAGCAGACGGCTGCCATGTTGATCGATCTATTACCGGACGTTTCCCGCGGGGCATGTGAGCAATGGTTGATCGATGTGGCCAAGGAATCGAACAAGACGATTACCAATGTGCTTAGCCAACGCATTCCAAAACGCCTTGCAACGGCCTTGGTCGCTTTGGTTGGCTCGACTAACGAAGTGCATACGGCGGAGATGTCCAAGAAAGTTCGAAACGGCTTGATCGAGCGACTCAAAGCCTTGTCCGTGCCGATTCAAGGTACTCGCGGCTATCCGAAGGCGGAGGTGACAGCCGGTGGTGTTGCTTTGAGTGAAGTTAACTTCCAGGACATGCAAAGCCGCAAAATGCCTGGCTTGTTTTTTGCAGGCGAGATACTCGATCTCGATGGACCGATCGGTGGATACAATTTCCAAGCCGCCTGGAGTACGGGCCACGCTGCTGGCTTGCACGTGTGATTTTTGGTCGCGAATGCGCTCGCTAGCCCATCCGTTCGGGGCTTGCACCCGACGGATACGTTTTGGCGTACTACAAATGGGCGTCCCAACGCCAGTTCCCCTCGGCTTTGCCCGCCGGAGG
>JBBRJI010000253.1:0-7764 GCA_038219625.1 Pirellulales bacterium
GGTCGACGCCTTCTTCAAACGGACCAATCATGCCGAAGATAGCTTATGGAAACTGCAATTCGGTTCCGTTTTGGTTGGCCGGGCAATTCAAAAAAAAGTGCTTAAGCCGATGGCGGCGATGCAAAAAGCAAGACAAGCTGAAATGCTTTTGCTTGAAGCTTATGAGGAATTTAAAACGCCACAAACAGGAGGAAACGAAAAGATTCGAATTCAAAACTTGCCGAAGGTGGGGCAATGCCTCGTCGAGTTGTACGACTTACTAAATCTCCCAGACCAATCGGCCAAGTTTAAGGCGATTTCAAATGGGTCTGTGGAGAGTGAACAGACTGTTCCGTGATAGATCCATTCTCGCATCGCAGTTTTGCTTGAGCGACTTGAATGGTCCGACAACCGCGACATCGCCTTCGACATAGCGGACAATGCTACGTCGACTGCGCCAGAAGTGCCCGGTGACCGACTGGTTTCGCGCTTTGGCAAAAGGTTCTTTGACGATCCGCTGGCCGCCTTTTCCAACCTGTTCCGCTCACTAGCTAGTGTCTGTCCGGAAATTGAATTGACCAATAAAAAAGCTGACTAAAATCATAAAAAGCTCCTTGAAGAAAGAGCCGTTTGACGGGTTCTCGTGTTGAATATGTTAGGAAAACATTGGATTCAAACACAATCTTCAAGGAGCGATTACGATGCGACGACGCTTTTCTGTTCAAGGACGACTCGACTGTGGTTCAATTGCTGATCTTCAATTGAACGTCGAGTGTCGAGACGAGATTGTACCCATTCTATCCGGTTTGCAATACGTATTCTCGCAATCTAAATTGCGATCGAAGTTGGCTGAATTGATTGCTGTTGATATCAATGAAGACTCTCGAAGCGATCTTGGGCGTGAGGGGTTTAATTATTGGCAAATTGTGGTCTTGGCTGCCATTCGACTTGGCTGCAATTTGGATTATGACAAGCTCCAAGATCTTGCTGAAAATCATCTCGCACTTCGATGTCTACTCCAAGTTGGAGCATGGGACGACACAGGCTTCAGCTGGCGGCGAATTCGTGACACACTGTGCATGCTAAAGCCAGATACGGTCAAGAACATTAATCAAGTCATAGTGTCACATGGGCAAGAACTTCATGGCGATGCTCGAAGCGAAGTTCGCGCAGACTCTTTCGTCATCGAAACAAATATTCACTACCCAACTGAGAGCAGCTTGATCTTGGATGGTGTTAGAAAAATCATTCCCCTTTGTGTGTCTCTCGCGGAAAAACTGCATGAGCCGGGTTGGCGACAAAGCGAGCATCTAAAGAGAGCGATCAAGAAGTGCAATCGAGTTATTTCGCAGATTAGTTCAAGCAAAAGTCCAAAGGTGAAGGCGGGTTTGCCAAACGCCTATAAGAACCTGTTGGATCGCACCCAAGCACTGCTTGAGCGAGCCAAATCGCTGCAAATCCAAGGAGAAAATGGCCCTCCCAGCGCGTTGGCGAGTGCGAAGGCCCTGCAAGAATGGATCGAGTTGACCGAAAAAATCTGCGACAATGCTCATCGACGAGTCATTCTTGGAGAATCGGTCCCGAATCAAGAAAAGCTCTTCAGTCTCTTTGAAACACACACCCAGCTTTATCGTCGCGGCAAAGCGGGCACCCCCAATCAGTTCGGTCGATTGCTGCTGGTGTTCGAGGACAAGATAGGCTTCATAAGTCACTACCACTTAATGGGCCGTGATGATGAAGACAAAGACGTGATCGTTGCACAAACGCGACAAGCACAGAAGGTCCACAAAGGCGAGATAGAAAAGGCGTCGTTCGATCGCGGATTTCACTCAGCAGAAAACGAAAAAGAACTCTCCGAAATAGTCGCATCACCATGCTTACCACCCAAGCATCCGCAACAGTATGCAAAAAGTTTAGAAGAGGGAACAGTCGAGTTTCATCAATCACGTCAACGTCACCCAGGCATTGAATCAGCCATCGGCGCACTTCAACGCGGCAATGGGCTAAACCGATGCCGAGATCGTAGCGAACTAGGAATGGAACGGTACATTGGTCTGGCGATATTAGGAAGAAATCTACAAACACTTGGGAAGCTGCTGATCGCACAAGCTGCGGTTGATAGCAACGCGGACATTAGCAAACGCAACGCGGCTTAGGTCCATCTGACGCAGATTAACCCAAGTCATTTAAAACGAACTGTCTGGTAGTCTGCGCATCCTCTGAAAACAGACCGTTTTTGACACGAAATTCATCTCACAAGCGAGTCGCAATCCACTCTTCGACCTATAATCTTGACCGTTCGGTTTGCCAAAAAACAGGTTCGAAGCAATTTCCGGACAGACACTAGCTAGTGCCAGACGGTACGTTACCCTTCAAGGGATAGTCGTTTTTCGGCCAACTGCAGGTTTCCGTTGGTGACTCAGGTCTAACCGTCCTTAGTCACCATGGCACGTGATGTTCAAGTGCAATGATCGTTCTGAACTAAAGCTTCTAACACGCGGGCGTGAGGTCGGATTCGCCAGGTTTGGAAGTGTTATACCAAGCCCAAATTCGCTTTTGGGTATGCAGTGAAAAATCCAATTAGGTTGAAATCCCTCGAAGCGATCAAGCCATCGGTTTACAAAAAAAGCCAGTTTATGGACTCGAAGGCCTGGATTAGTGCGGCCGCACCCTTAGCATCGCCCGCAATCGACTAGAATTTGGTGACGTCGTGATCCACATAGATCGCGCTGCCCGAGACCAGCCAGATCATGACTTGCAATTGCGAAAATGCGAAGAAGGAGATGTTTACGATGACGTTTAGCGTTCCATTGTTTTTTGCGGTGCTGTGCCTTTCCGCGGTCGGTATCCAAGTCTCAGCAGCCGAGACGGCCAAGCCGACGAAACCGGTAAAGGTGTTCATCCTCGCCGGACAGTCCAACATGGAGGGCCAAGGGATCATCGCGGCAGATCCAAAACGCAACGGCGGAAAGGGGAGTCTGGAGTATCTTGTCAAGGAACCTAGCACAGCGGCGCGATTCGCTCATCTCGTTGCCAAAGACGGGAAGTGGACCGTTCGAGATGATGTTTGGATTTCGTATCTCGACCGCCAAGGTGCGCTCACGGTTGGTTATGGCCCGAAGCCGGACCGCATCGGTCCGGAACTCGGCTTTGGCTGGGTGGTCGGTGAAGCATTCGACGAGCCGGTGCTGCTGATCAAATGCGCTTGGGGCGGCAAGAGTCTGGCGGTTGATTTTCGACCACCCAGTTCGGGTAAAATCCCATACACGCTTGGCGAAAAGCAAGATGCCGAAATTGCTACTGATCCCAACATCGTCGGCAAGTATTACCGTGAGACGCTAACGCTCACCAAAGCCGCGCTCGCGAAAGTGAAAGAACTTGTGCCCGGTTCCGATGGCACGTACCAAGTGGCTGGGTTCGGCTGGCATCAAGGCTGGAACGACCGTATCAATGACAAGTTCAACGCCGAGTACGAAGCCAACATGGCCAACTTTATCCGTGACATTCGAAAAGACTTAGGCGTCATGGCTTTGCCCTTTGTCATCGCCGAAACGGGTATGACCGGTCCAGAGGAAAAACACCCGCGAGCACTCTCGCTCATGAAGGCCCAAGCCGCCGTCGCCGAGCAGCCGAATTTCAAAGGGAACGTTTCTTTTGTCGGCACGAAAGAATTTTGGCGTCCCCAGGAAAACTCGCCGAGCGGTCAAGGTTATCATTGGAATACGAATGCCGAAACCTATTACCTCATCGGCGAGTCGATGGGGGAATCCATGAAAAAATTGCTGGGGCTTGAGTTTCACTAAGGATTAAAATCGTTATGTTAATTGGTTAGTTCAGGCAGACTGTCGAGTTCCGATTGAATTGGAGAAAATGGAATGGCCAAAGAAGAATTCGCATCCGTAAGCAATGATTCCAAGGCTTATTTGGACGAGGTAAAGAAGGGTAAATCGCGGAAGTTCGCCATGATTTGCAAAGGGACTGAGGTCATCAGTTTGGTCGTCTATAAGAAAGGTGGCGTCGAGAAGCGAAAGAAAGAGGCCAAGGAGGCGGGCAAGGGCCAGTTCTATTTTGGAACCGTCGGCGGCAAAGGAATCGATATCAATTTCATTCTTGCAAGATCCGATGGATTCGAGAGCGCACCGGTGAAGAACACGGTGCTGAAGAATTTTTTGAGTGAGGCGGCCGACTTCAACTGCAAACCAATCTTTGAGATTGTCGATTCTCCTCAAGTTGTCCTCGATGAAGAGGATCCGCTGGTTGCCAGATTTTTAAAGTCTCGAGAATTAGCTCAAGCGATATGCGATAGGTTTCCTGATCGAGCGTTCGAAATCAATGCCCTTTGCCTCGACACGGGTCGCTTGCTCGACCAAGATCAACCCGAGCAGGCGATCGTCAAAATTGAGTTGCTGGAATCGCTGCTAGAGGAACTGAAAGGAACAGGCAGTCCCCAAGCGTCGGGACAAACAACATCGGGACAAACAACATCGACAGAAACAACGTCGACAGCCACGCAGCCTACCGCATCGACAACTCAGGCGTCGCCTACTACCACGAGTCCTGAAAACGCAGCAATCAAATTGGCTGAATCGCTCAAAAAGCTAAAGCCTACAATGGATAGCGTTATCAACTCGGAGCCCAATCGAAAGGGGGAGTTGCAAGCGAAAATGGGTGAGATAGTCGGGGAGATCAAATCCAAAGAGTTCGACCAAGCTAGTCAACACATTGCCGAGTTTTCTGCGTTTCTCCAATCGCTGGTCGCTCAGCAGGCGCCTTCCATGGAAAACGAGACCGACGAACGCATGAAGGAATTTGTTCGAAGGCGAGATGCGTTGGAGCCTAGATTGTTAGAAGCTCAAAAAAGGGATCGCGAGAAAGCCACCAAGCTCGGAGCCGTTTGGGACTTCGCAAACAGCCAAGCCGAATCGATGAATTTTGATACAGCCATGAAGGGGCTAGATCGATTGGCAACCGCGATCGATGGAATCCTTTTGGCGTCGCCGACGCAAGGAACGGCTCCCAGTGCTGGCCAGGGAGTGGTGACTGCGGCGGTGACTCGGCTTGAGCTGCAACAAGTTCGATTGTCGGCGATCCAAGGGGTAAATCAGTTGGAAAAGGCACTTCGTGAGACCAATGATGCAATTGCTCTCCATGTTGCGGAAATCGTCAGTCAGTTATCTCGCAATTTGCCGACCGAACTCGAATCGATCTTGGAACGGTTTGATCAAGCGGTCACAATACGAGATACCGGCAGTATTCTGGCCCTCAAGGGTGAAATTCGGACGGCGGCCAAGGCTTGGTTGCAATTCATGGAACAGAACGCGTCTCATATTGCCGGCTGCGAATCGAATCCATGGAACATCCCGGTGCGAATTGTTCAGCCGATCCGAAATTCGTTGTCAGCCATCCTCAAGGTGGCAGCATGAGTCCGTTCTAAACGCAACTAATTGACCGAACATCCTACGAATCCCGTTGAACTGGAGTTAAAGCAATGTCGAATGATCCTTCTTCGGGTACACAGCCACCCGTTGATTTTATGTCCTGGGCAAGTCAGTACTTTCAAGAAGCGGTCACCAAAGTCAAAACCACCGTCGAGAATTATACGACGGCAAAAGATACGTATCTGCTTGAATTGGTGAAAGCTGAGTCCCGAGTCAATACGCTGCGGGGAAAGCCAGGGATCGATGTTCGGTTCGGTGAAATCGAAGCCAAGCTGAACGCAGCCAAGTTGGCGGGAGGCAATAGCGAATACATTCAAGCCAATATAGATCTAGCACACGTATTGGCTCTCCATCCCGATGCCGACCAACAGTCTACGGATTGCGAAAGCAACCAGATTGAAATTCCAAAAAACTCAAATCGAGTCAACTTGCTTAAGAATCATACTGGAAAAAATGGAATACCCGTTTGGGTTGGCGAACTGGAGGGCAAGTTCAAAGAATCCGAGGCAGCGACCCTCTTGCTCGACCACACGCTTGCGAAATCCAAACTCATCGAATGTTGGAGTTTGCACCGAGGCAGCGCAGGCCAAGACCTAGCTCTCGCTTTGGCGGAGGCATGTGAAAGATACGATCTCAAATTGCCAGACATCGAAGTTCGTCTCAATGTACTCAACGTCCACCTTGGTGCACGAGCGATTGTAACAGAGCGAGGAGAAATCGACGCCAAGCTTAAACAAGCAAAGGCAAAAGCCGTTACGAAAGAGTACCACGACGCCGAAGCTTTTTTATTGGAAGCACTGGTACTTTATGACCCAATCGCCAAGACCAAGGCCGACGCGTGTGAATGGTACGATGCTAGTTTGGCTGCCGTCGACGGTCGCCTCAATAATCTTAACTCTCGCGCTGGACACAAGGCGATAGGGGACGAGCGTCGCGAAGTCGATACCAAGTTAAAAGAAGCCAAAGCCCAAGCAACAGCCCTAGATTTTGTCAATGCGAAGACACTTCTTTTGGAAGCGTATAATCTACACCGTCCTGCAGCGGAAGACATTGCTACCAAATGCGAGTCGTACTACACCAAGAAGTCTGAGTGGGATGGTTACATTTCAACTTTGAAGAGTCGACCACAGCACGCGGTCGTCGCCCCGGAAATTTCAAAACTCGAAGAAGACATACTAGGCATCTTCGCCCGAGCCGAAGCGAGGCAATGGAAAGTATTGGATGGCATGCTCGGCTCAATGGGCAATCGTTGGGTTGCTGCAAACCAGCTCCGGCAAAAGTGTGTTGACTACAACGCGGGTCTGATAATCAAGGAATCGAAAGTTGAAACACTCGAAAACCATATCAGCGCTCATAAACGAGCAGATTCCATCGCTGCCGAGATGGTTTTGCTAAAAGATTCCGTCACCAAGGCCAAAGGCCACGCCGACATCTCGAAGCGAGAATACGACGAAGCCATCCAAGTGATGGTAGATATCCCAAAAAACTGCGACGCGGCAAAGCAGATCGCGGATGCCTGCGAAGCCTACGAAACCAAAGTGGTTACTGCTACCGAAAAATACCACTCGGCAAAGCTCTTGCCTGGAATCGAAAAGGAGACCGAAGCGCTGAACGGCAAGTTGCAGCGAGCGGCAGCAATGGCCACCAATGCCAGTCGTAAGTTTGCCGAAGCCGAGATATTGTTGGATGAAGTGATCGCAGGCTGCGCTACGGCAACCACCCTGTCCGGGGAACTCAGCCAGTTTGGTACCGCGACCGGAGAAGCGACTAAGCTCGGTACGATTAAGGATGCGGCTGCGGAACTCAAGAAGCAGGTGGCTGCGATTCGACTATTATTACCGCAGATCGTCGGACTACCATCGCATGACAAGATCCAGAAAGAACTTGGCGAAATTGATGTGGCGATTGACGCAGTTCCGCTGGATTCCACCGAAAAGCCGGACGTTGCCCTGAAAGTCCCTTGCGAACGATGCGATGCAGCTAACTTGCGGATTCGGCGCATTATCGATCTTGGCTATGCCGACGCCAGAAAAGACGCAGTCGGAAAGTTGACACCACTGGAAGCGCGTTGCAAGGATACGCCGCTGGCAGTCAAGGCAGCGGAGATCAAAACGGTTACTCTCGCGGCTTCGGACTTGAAGGCCACGACCGAAGACTATACGGCTGCCATGGAACTATTGGCCAAAGTCACCGCGGAATGCGAGGCGTTGACCCTGATTGCTGACAAGATGGACAAGTACACGACCGACCAGCCTGGGCTTGATACCAAAGTCAACGATCTCGAACCCAAAAGACCTCAAATAGGAGCCGAAATCGATGACCTTAAAAAATTGTTAAGTAAGGCTAA
>JBBRJI010000254.1:0-7751 GCA_038219625.1 Pirellulales bacterium
GAGCCAATTTAGGCGATTGCGACAATCTCATGTAGCCTGCTTTTAGGACTTCTATCGCGTTGTCGATTCTATTGGTGAGCACATACGCTTGGGCTGCAGTTACTATGTTTTCTTCGCTCGTTTGGCCTGACTTATCAGTCACTTTTTCGACTAGTGAATCGGCTGTCAGTTTTGCTTGGGCGGCGAGTCCATTTTGGGTGTAGACGGCAATGGAAGTTAGGAACAACTTGGGATCGAATTGAGCGGCACGTTTTAAGAACTCTTGGGATTCAACTAACTTGTTTTCTTGCTGTAACAATTGCGAGTACACCAGGAAAAGGACAGGTGGTACGTCGTCGCCCGAGGTCCCGCGTTTGAGATGAAACTTGAGCGTTTCTATATTGATCGGTTCCCCCTTCTGCCCTTTGTCGATGAGGTCCGCCGCTAACCAAGTGTGCGCTTTCGGATGGCCACTGCCTTTCAAGGGGGCCAGGCTCTCCATGATTTGTCTAGCGCTTCCTCGACTACCGTAACGGGACATTTGATCGGCCACGTAGTACCTGGCTATTTTATTGTTTTGATTGAGTTGCAACACACGTCGAAAGAGCATGTCGACCACCGCAGGTAGTCGCTTTGCCGATTCATCCGTCTTGGCATTCTCTGTCGTCTCCGAATTGGTTTTCGGCGCATTTTCTAACGCAATCTCCTTATTCGCGAGATCCGCATACCATGCTACCTTGGCGGTAACTTCCGACAATTTCCCAACGGCGACGATCGAACCCAAGGAAAGAACAACCAACAACATTGGAAGGATCGCAAAAACGGATAGCCATCGACGTGTTCGCCGCCAAGCCGTAAACCAATCCAAAAACTCGCCGGCCAAATCGACAGGCGAGAACCAAATCCACTGGAACCAGTTTGTGGCACGTCGGATTTCGCGTTGATTATTGTCAGGTTCGTCTTCCAACTTTTTCTTAAAAAACACCGTCTAACCTACTTTGCTTTCTTGAGTGCACTATCACTCTGTTGCCGAATGCTTTCAAAGATTTCAAAGAAGAGCGTTCGATTGCGTTCGATTTCAGGCTCTGCAAGTTCTCGCCCCGATTCGAATAGCACTTGGACGCGGTAGGACGTCGGCAATTCCAATCGATGCTTGTTCTGGAGTCTCGCAAAAATATTGACTCTGGTCGACGGATTTACTTCGATTGGTCGTTCAACAGGAATTCCATTTTCGTCAAAAAAAGCGTACCAAACGTATCCGAACAATCCGTATTGGTTTTGCATTTTGAATTGCTCGACAGTCCATTTTTCGGTCTCATTAGGAATGGTAACCGATTTGATTTCAATGATTTTCCAGCCTGCGGCCTGGTACCCAGTCCAGAGTGGATGCCACCGAGAAAATGGAAAAACCAATGAGGCAAAAACCTGATTTCCACGATCGTCGAACATCCATGCGTGCGAATGCTTGCCGCGCGGGTCGGTTGACTTCTGCGTAGTCGGGGTAAAACTAATTTTTCGAAGACTGCCAAATTGGTCTGGAAATGCATCCCCCGATGGAAATTCAGCCGCTATTTCATCGCTTACACCAGTAAAGACGAAGTCATTGGCGGTGAAGAAAACGACATACGCCGAAATCGTTCCAACCATTAGGCACACGAGACTGGGGATAACCATTGTGACAAAACTAGGCCTCCACGTCGCTGCTTTTTCCCACGGGTCAGTAGACTGTGCTTCCACTTGTTCCGCGTGCAATATGTCTTTGTTCGTTTGCGGCCAGGCGGTTAGCCACTGGTAAAGCTTCGTTAGCTTGTTTTGCTCCCTGTCTTTGGAGATGGGTTCTAAAATCGCAACGATGGAAACGTACCACAGCAACAACGCCACTACAGAGAAAACAGAAGCCGTTATAGCCACAGCGATAAATCCCAAGCCGGTCGTAAAATTACCATCTAGTTTTTCGATCCAGATCGCGATCACCAACAGTCGCACAAAATTTCCAATCACAAAGAAAACGGGAACCGAGGCTAGAGTCAAAAGCCCAGCCAACAACGAACATCGACGCAAAACGATAAAACCAAGTCCGATCGCCGTGAACGCGTAGACGCTGTCCGCACCTCCACAAACCTCAGGAACTAGGACTTTTGTGTCCGCAATTTGTAGGACATGGCCCTCGACAATATGCGGGACGCCAATTGCATCCAAAAATCCGCTGCAAGCCCAGACAGAGATGGCCTGAAGCCGAAAGTTAAGCTGCATGTCTAGTCCACTCGGCAACGGAATCGAGATAGCAAACAAAGAACATATGGCGGCTATCCGCGTCCATTTCGCTCCACCAAAGGCAGCCAGCGACCACGCTGAAGCAACGACAACCGCCGCAAATTGGACAATCCATGGCGAATAGAGGTAGGCCCCCAACACCGAAAACCCTATTCCGCAACAAACAAGAAAAACAGCTATTCTTGCTCGGGGAAGACGAGCGGGGCGATAGTCGCATGTCCGAACGAGAAGCCAAACCCCAAGGGCGATCGAAAACGGAAAATAAAGCAAGCTCTGCTGCTCGACAAGCCTCCTTCCTTGCAAAACCAAAAACGGACTCATGCTCAAAAGTGGCACTACTAAGCCCATAAAAAGCCATAATCGAAGGGACTTCTTCTCCGTCGAATTCAACCGCATTCCGTTCAATGGTACGACACTCTTAGATGTATCCAAAGCCTCCGTGGTAACACTTGTTTCGGCTGAAACCAATTTATTCATTTCTGTTCTCAACCTAAGTCTGCAACGAAACCGTTCTGGGGACCAGGCGAATTTTACTCCGAGAAACACAAACACAAGAGATATAAAGCCGGATTTTGCAGGGTGGGACGTACTCCAATTTCCGGTTATCCTGGCCTTTTTCGTTTAGCGATCTGGGCTTCCAAGGACTGTAGAGCCGAATTCACCGACGACTGATCCGAATTGTTAAGTTTGGTTACGCCGCCAAAACGGCGTTCATAAAACAATCGGGAAAGCAGCTTTCCATCCAACACGATCGATTGCTCACCGAGTTTTTCTGAGGCAAATTGAAAGAACTCTTGCTGCGTCTGATTGGTGTCGCGATGGAGCCCCATTCGACTCAAAAGTCGAACCGCCCGATTGTAGAAGTCGACACGGGACAGCTTCGAATTTGCCCGCGAGGATCGCAACGTGATTTTCGGGAAAAAATTCGGAAAGCACCATAGCAACAACCGGTAGACTCCGACGGTGAAGCTCCCCAAGATGGTAATGCCTATGGCAACTTGCCAGGAAAACCAACGCCCCGGCGATAACAGAAATCCGACAACTTGATTGCTACGGAGTCGATCGACCGAGTTTTTTAGGTTGACCCACGCTTCGGTGTACGAACCATCGGACGATTCGCCAAAGAGAGAAAAGATCGTGCTCTGTTTGGATTGATCCATATTCATAATCATTTCCGACCAAAGCTCTTCCATCATTCCTAGCGATTGTCCGCTCGGCGTTCGTAAAGTTCCACCCGCATTGGAACCATCGCCTGGCGGTGTTGCATCCAACCTCATCCATGCTCCCCGTTTGATGTAGCTTGGAACCGGAAAAGAATGAGCATTCAGTTCCTCGACACTAAAGTACGCTTCGACCCAAACATGCGCATGGCGTTGTTGAACCAAGAAGTACTCCCCCACTTCGTTATACTCACTTGGTCGAAAGCCAACGACGAGTCGTGATGGAATGTCTAGGGATCTCAAAAGCATGGTGAGTGCAGAGGCGAAGTATTGGCAGTGCCCTATTCGCTTGTTCAATAGAAAATCCACAATCGGATCCAGGTTTCGATCCGTTGGGCCTGTCAGCGAAAGGGTGTATTGAAAATCACGACCACTAGCGAGATATTCCTCAAGACATAATGCCTTTGCGAACGGCTTGGCATCGATCGCTTTACCAGCGGTCAGAACTTTGTCGCGGAACGGAATGATCGCTTGCAGAGAGTCGGGGAATTCTAGCAATTCATCTCTGCGATAGGCACCAAAGGTACCAAATGGAATTTCTTGGGTGGGGGCTTCTTCGTCTCGCAAACAATCCTTCAGTTCCGGTAGTAGCGGACTCTCAATTCCATTCTTAAAAGCATAGGTAGAGTACGAGTATCGACGTTTCTGATTCTTCAATTGAACGGACTCGCGCGTATCCAACATCCGCCAGTCTCGCCGCAACACACTAAAACCACTTTTCGTTAGGTTTTGAGAAAAGGGTGCAATGGTCGGAACGACCTCACCCAGACTCCCCTTCTCGATCATACTGATTGTTACCGAATCGTTTTCGTCTACTAGGGCATCATTCATCTGAGCGTGGAACGGAGGATCTCGCATAATCCGCAAGTCGCGAAGCAATCCGGTTTCGCCAGGTTGCCACATTCCCATTCGAGGTCCATCGAAGTACTTGTGCGAAACCGTCGCACGAATGTAAGGTGGCGATTCAGGTCGGTAGTTGGTTTTTTTGCGGTTGTCTCGCATGCTCATGCGGAAAACCGGAGTCTCGTCTTCACGCAGACTTCCGACCTTGCGTAGCGATACTTGCTCGTTGAATCCGACGCTGGCTACTCCATTTACGTTTCCGTCATACGCTCCCATATTCAGTCTTGGAAGCGAATAAAAGTAGGCAACCGAAAAAAGCAAGACGGAAAAGGATAGAGGGATGATGCCTCTGTTCCAACGCAAGGGTGCAAAGATTGGCCTGAGCCATGTTCGGCTTAGCTCCGGGGATTCGACGGCAGAGAGTCTGACTCCCGAGTTCCCTTTGGTTACCAACTGTTCCTTTCCTAGCCAGTGCAACAGCCTTGCCCAAAAGGTTGTCAATTCGGAAATGGATTCGTTATGTCGTAATTGCGATGCGTACTGGGCAAGGGCCAGCATCGCAGCGCATCCGATGGCCAGCACGGGAAGCATTAAGAGACCATAAAGTACGTTGTTATTGACCAACGCCCCGACCACTAACTCCAGCAGTAGGAAGACACCCCACTGTTCAAAGACTCGCTTTGATTTTTTTTGAAACATGAGCGGCAACTGAACGTAAACCAACAGATTGCCAACTTCGATAATTTGATTCGAAGTAGAATCGCTTAGGAAATCAACGATTGCAATTATCGCTCCAGTGATCATGGCAACATAGACCACCCACCGATTCAATGAAAACCAACCCAGTACGTCCGTGTATGCAATCGAAAGAATCGAACAAAAGCCAACTAAGACAGGTAAGTTCCAAGACTGTTTGCCCAAACCAATTAAACCCGCCGCAATCGTTGCAAACAAACCGAAGTAGATCGTTACTCGGATAAAACTATGCTGCTGGTTCAAGGCTCTACCCGGTTCTTTCGCAATAGTCGTTCGAGGCTCAGCGAGAAATCGCCAACCCCAATTTTTGCTTCAGTGCTTGAATTATCCAGAGCATTGCTCCAAGCGTGATCAATAGGCCCAAAAAAATCGGAATTAGAAACTGGGGCGGTAAAAAGAAATTGGAACACCAAGCCCACAGATTGACCCAGTCAAGCATACAGTACAACGTTGCCGCACACAAATAGGGCCCGAATGGAAACGCGTTATCACGGGTCAGGATCCACACGAAGACCACAATCAGCATTCCAAAAAATGGGGCGAGAAAGAACCCTAGCCAAACGATTTGCCAGCCAAAGAAAGAACCAATCATCGCCATCAAAGTCACGTCACCAAAGCCCAACGCCTCTTGCCCCATCGCCCAACACGCCACCACACGGAAGCCCCATACCAACATCCCGCCAAGACCGATTCCAAAGAGTGAGGAAAGCAGCGATTCCCATTGCGAGGGGCCGACCACACAATACGCAACACTCAAGCATAGGAATCCGACCATCCAGAGCCCCAGTAGCATCCTCGTGCTAGGGCTCCTCCGCAACACCGCAAAAAAATAGACCACCGCTTTTTTTTGGCCTCGACGGGCGATCCAACGACGGTCCGCCATTCCAAAACACCACAGACTCCAAAACAACAGCCCAAATACGAGTCCAACACTTCCGTTCCAAAGTGGATTCCACGGATCGGGTGAATTGGCATGAACCGGCTCGGCGTTCCCAAGCAAGGCGGGGAACACGGGGCTCGACAGTACATGCAGCCTCCAATCGGGCAGAACTACGGAACCTACTAGCCCCAGAATTGTCCCAGGAATCGTGACTAGGTCAGGAATGGTTCGTTCGTCAAAGTCGATAAAAGTTGCAATGGTCATCAACGTTATGAGCAAGGCAAACGCAATAAACTGATGTTGCAACGTGCTTAACGGGACCGCAACCAAACCTTGCGGCATGAACGTACCCGTCATGCCGTAGCGGTACAGGAACAGGAGCGCGATCGGCGTTGCTACCTCAATCAAAAAAGGCCTTAGCCAAAATGCTCGACCAAAGTGGATGCTCTCTCCTCGCCTAAACAACCAGCCCAAAATAGGAAGTTTGGCTCGCGCTTTCCTACCTAAAATCTCTGGGGGCAACGACTGCCAAGGGCTTATCAATCGTGGGAAGTAGGCAAAGGAATAGATTGCGAAGTTAATGAACGGCCCAAGAATTAACCCAGCGAACAACAATCCAATCTCAACGAGGCCCATACTGTTTTCCGTTGGAGTTCAAGGGATGCGGCGATACCAATCCACTATTGTCTCTGCAACCTGCTCCATCGATAGACCGTCGGTTGAGACTGCAAAATCCGCTACTTCTTTATACCACGGCATTCGCCTCTCCAGGATCGAGCGAATTTCGTCGAGGTCTCCAAGCTGGCTGAGCTTCGGGCGACGCGATTGCGTTGTGAGGTCTTTGGAAATCCGCTCGAAGAGAGTCTCTGGAGTCGCTTGCAACCAAACCGTCTTGCCCAGATTGCGAATGCAGCCGCGATTTTCAGGACGTTGGATAGCTCCACCACCCAAAGAAATGATTGCGGGTTCTGCGATCGATGCAAGGCTTGCAAGCTGACTGGATTCGAGATCGCGAAATCCTTCCTGGCCAACTTCGCAAAAAATTTCCGCAATCGTCTGGCCCGTGTCGGACTCAATTACCAGGTCGGTATCGATAAGCCTACGAGCCAACGATTTGGACAAGAGTTGCCCAACGACCGATTTACCGCACCCGCGGTACCCTGTGAGAAGAAGGTGCTTTAGGACCGTGCCCACAGTTAGGCTTGGATCGACTCGATCTTGATGCGTGTGTACTTTTGGCGGTGGCCCGTTCGCACTTCGTAGTTCTTTCGACGGCGAAACTTTTGGATGTAGATCTTTTCGCCTTGCTCCAAGCCTACTACGGAAGCGCTGACTTTGGCCCCAGTCAGGGTCGGTTGACCAAGCTTTAGGCCTGTCTCACCGCCGATGGCGAGCACTCGATCGAAATCGACTTGATCGCCGGTTACGGCGGTGTCTCGGTAGTCAATGTCGAGCAACTGCCCCTCTTGAACTTTGAATTGACGACCACCGTCACAAATAATCGCGTACATAATGGATTCAGAAACAAGCAGTTGCAAAAACGAAAATCCCGGAACAAGCCCGGTTTACGGAGGGTAGAGGATAGCAGCCGACCTGACTATCGTCGAGTCCAAAGCCCCAATTTTCCCGAAAGTTGATCCGTTCGCGGCTAGCCCTGGGCTGTTAAAAAACTGGGGTTGTGGAGCATTTATAGTTGCGCAACTTTTTTTCCACTTCGCCTGTTGGAACAGACAGGCAAACCGATTCATCTTGCTTCCGTCGGGGTTGGTAGGGGGGGGGGGCGGGGGGGGGGGGCCACA
>JBBRJI010000255.1:0-7714 GCA_038219625.1 Pirellulales bacterium
AGTTTATCTCGGGGGTTTTTTACCATATCTCTAGACAGATGGTCAGCACCACGGCGCTCCGTGCCGTGATTCTCGACACGGAGTGTCGAGCTACACTTTCACCAACCCCAGTTCTTCCAACGTGACCGACAACATTGTCGAATCTATACCGACGAGCAACAAACACCCAGGCGGAATTCCTGGAAAATGGTTTGTGCTTCCATTCGTAGTGGCGCTCGTTGTCTTAGGGGGAGTGACGTTTGCGATTGCTCGTCGCTTTCAGACCATCATGGCCCGACTAGAGGAATCGCGATCGCTCTGGCCAACGGCCTCTCAAGAACTAGGGCCGCGATACGAGCAGTTGAGCGAATCTATTAAAGCCTCCGCGATGGATCAGGCCTTAAAAGAAGGCTGGACGAAGAGCCGGAAGGAATTCAACGTTTCAAGCCAATTCGATCGGCAATCGGCAGCGTCACTAGCGATCGAACACCAAATTCGTCGAAACTTGAAAAAATCAGATCGGGACGATTCGGATTTTAATTCGCCCGGTATTTCTAAATTGATCGAAGCGGAGGCTCGCCGAAAGAAGTCCCAGGATGATATCATTGGCTGGCTAACTGTTCAGGGATTGAGGCTCAAATTGCCTCCCATTTATGATCCGCTGGCGAATAACCAATTGACGAATAACCAATAGACAGAGCAATGGATTGGAATAGCTTCTTAGGTCACGAGCGGCAGCGAACTTGGTTCCGCAACGCGATTCAAAGCAATCGACTAGCCAGCACGTTCTTGATGGTCGGACCCGACGGAATAGGCAAACGGACATTCGCCCGTTTAATCGCCAAGACCATGTTGTGCACCGGAAGTGATCCTTCCGCCTTCGCTCCTTGCTGCGGATGCGAAGCCTGCGCTCAGATCGATGCCAGCAGCCACCCCGACTTGATCGAGGTCGCGAGGCGACCTGACAAGACCGGCTTGGTCATGGAACAACTGGTAGGGGAAGGGGAAAGGCGGATGCGCGAGGGACTGTGCTACGAACTGCGCATGAAACCTTATTCTGGACGGCGCAAGATCGCAATCGTTGACGACGCCGATACCATCGCCGAGGAGGGAGCTAATAGTTTGCTCAAGACGCTTGAGGAACCACCACCGGGGTCTCTCATCTTTTTGATTAGCACAAGCGTTCAACGGCAATTGCCGACCATTCGCTCCCGATGCCAAATGGCTCGTTTTCAGCCTTTGACGGTAACCGATTTGGCTCAGCTGATATTGCGAAACGGGCTGGCTGAGGACAATGCTACCGCCATGAGTCTTGCTTCCCAAGCTGGCGGTTCCATTGCTACGGTTGCAAACTGGACCAATGAGGATCTGAAAGCGTTTCGAACAGAACTCTTTCTGCAGCTCATTCAACGACCAATGGATTTCACAAAACTCGCAAAGGCTGTTCAGGGGAACATGGAATCGGTCGGAACCGACTCGCAGCCCAGACGCGAGCGGCTCAAGGTTGTTTTGGATTTTGCACTGCAGTTCTATCGAACCGGAATGGAATCGCAATTGAATGCCCACTCGGCTGACGCCAACGGTGCGGCGGCTGCGATTGCGCAGTACGGGCACTTAATGTCGCTCGATTCCGATGCGTTCGTATCTGCCATCCGACGTTGCATGGAGGCCCGTGAGCATTTGGATCGAATGGTCAGTCCGGCATCGCTCATCGAAGCTTGGGCGGCAGACCTTGCGGTCATCTCGCACGCCTAACGATTAGGCTTTTTGTTCTTCTAGTGTTGGGACTGCAATCTCTGCAACAATGCTATCGAGAATCTGCTCGCTTGTCATACGCCGCAAACGGCTTTCGGGCCTCAGGATCAACCGATGCGCCATCACGGGGGCGATCGTTTTTTTGACGTCGTCGGGCTGGACATAGTTTCTGCCACGGATGGCCGCCATGGCTTGCGATGCCCGAAAGATCGCTATCGTGGCCCGCGGACCTCCACCCAAAGCCAAATCGGAATGCGATCGTGTTTCATGCACGATTTGCAACATGTACTGTCGAACTTTGGGGTCGACGTACACTTGCTTGACCAACTGCTGAACTTGAACGATCTCCTCCGCCGAAATGACGCTCGTCAGAGAATGTATTGGATGCTCTCGTTCCAGCATTTGCATCATACGCAACTCCTCTTCCATGGACGGATATCCCAACGAAAACTTCATAAAGAAGCGATCTAACTGTGCCTCAGGCAGCGGAAAAGTCCCCTCGTGATCGATCGGATTCTGTGTCGCTATCACCAGGAAGGGGTTGGGCAATTTGTGTGTTACGCCGTCGATCGTGGCGCACGATTCTGCCATGGCTTCTAACAAAGCCGATTGGGCTCGTGGGGTTGTTCGATTGATCTCGTCGGCAAGCAGAATGTTGGTGAACAACGGACCAGGCCGAAACTCGAACTCGCTTGTCTTCTGATTGAAGATGGCTGCACCGGTAATATCGCTCGGCAGCAAGTCGGGGGTGCACTGCACGCGTTTGAACGTGCAGCCAACACTGGCCGCCAATGCTCGAGCGAGCATCGTCTTGGCCACGCCAGGTACGTCCTCCAGCAAGATGTGCCCACCTGAAAACCATGAGACCAAGGACAAGACCAACTGCTTGCGTTTGCCGACAATTACTTTTTCAATATTGGCAATGATTCGTTTGGATGATTCATGGACCAGTTGAGACATAGGAGGTTGAAGGTTGAAGGTTGAAGGTTGAGCGTTGAGACTTAAGACTTAAGACTTAAGTCTTAAGACTTAAGCCCAAGGCCTATTTCTCGAACATTCGCTTGGGCGCGTTTGCCGGTGGCTTGGACGTGAACGTGACGTGCGTTTTGAGACTCTCCCATTTCCATGTGGATTCGCAGAGTGTGACTGGGCAAAAGCTTCGGAAACCGATCCGCCCACTCCACGATCGTAATTGCGTCTGCATCCATCATCTCCTCGATTCCTAGCTCCAACATTTCGTCTTCGTCTCCGATACGGTACGCGTCCAAATGGTAAATGGGTGGCTGGCTATTGTATTCATGAACCAGCATGAATGTCGGACTGCTAATCGATTCTGGCTGTGCTCCAAGCTCGATTGCAAAGAAACGGGTCCATTGTGTTTTTCCTGCTCCAAGGGTTCCCGACAACGCGATGGTCAACGGCGCAGTTGCATGCTCTGCCACCTGTTTTGCAAACAATTGGCAGTCCACCAAATTCTCAAGCAGGATTTCGCACTGTAGCTGTTCGACGTCGTACGATAAAAGCTTGATGGTCACTCGTCTATTCTTGGAAGCGATTCTTGAGACTTATTACGGTTTGTCGTGCCAGCCTAGACTGAGCATCAAATCAGGATCGTTCAACTGGTCGGCTCTCGGACTGCAGATTCTAGCAAAGTACAAATCCTCGGTTCCGGGTATCGGTACGACGCGAAACCTAGTCTGGTCATCGACCACCGGGGCCAATATTCGTAAAGACTGTCGCAAATCGTCGATCTTGTAGTTTTTCGGCATGCGTACTGGGACAATTCGAATCAGGCTCTGACGCACTTCGCGGGTTGTTAGCCAAACCGTATTATCGAGGACAGGGACAATTTCAAGAGCGAATTCCGTAAGGAATCGTTTGGCCGCCTGCGGAAAAGTTCGACCGCCCAAAACGATGACGGTGGACTCTCTGGGGGTCAAGCCGTGGTTCCACACGCTTTGCCAATCGATCACCAAATTCAAGTTGGTCGCGTCGGCTGCCGCCATGAGCAAATCTGGAATCGGGCGTCGTTCCGGTGCAATGATGTTGGGGCTGATCTTGCGTTCCAAACCAGCGAAACTACGGTTCCAGTAACTTGGAGAGAAGAGTAAAGGGGACTCGGAGGCCTTGCGCCAAGGATGATTCGCATCCAGTCGCTGAAGCTTGGCCAGTTCAAAAAGGGATGCCAGCAAGTTGGCTTTTTCGATGGTGGTGGCTTTTTCGCTCCACGTCAATCGGCCGTCGCTAAAGCTACACACATCATCGTACCCCCACAACCGAAGCAAAGCATCGCACGCCTCTCGCTCCGCTCCCTCAGGAAATAGACCCGCGGTTGACCAGTCGACCGGCAACTTCGCCTCCATCGCTGCCTTCGAAGCGGAAATGACCGGTAGACCGTTTCCATTCATGGTCCATTCCAAACCATTTGCCTGGACAAGCTGCGTCATCAATTCGGCGACGGTTTTGTCCTTTTCGTTGATGTCCACGTTCTTAGCAAGGTCGATACCTGCCAACCGGCAGGATTGCCAGTCGACGGTGATTCCAATACCGGTCATCCTTCCGAACAAATCGATGCACCTTAGCAAGCTGATTTTATCTTTCGTTCGAAGGGCGAACCGGACGAGCTTGGAGTTTTCTTCCCAATTTGGAATGGGCTTTGGCAGTGGGTGGAAGACTTGCGCCTGATAAACTGCGGCGTTCTCGACATTCAGTTCTGGCAGATCGCTGTTTGGAATTGCGATATTTAGGCTCGTGTTATCCGTTCCAAGAATGGACGGGATGCCTGGGAAGTCGAAAACGGAGGAGGTCACATTGACATCCAAGCTGCTTTTTGTTTCTGGACTTAGGGGGGGGAGCGAATTGGATGCTGGTGTCGTCTCGGGCGCGGGTTGCAAAGGGATGGCTGGTTCTATCGTTTCACCCGCTGGCGGTGTCTGGCTGATCGATGGAGAATCTTCGGTGCTATTGCCTTGGTCAACTGTTGGATTTTCGCCACCCGTCGGATCCGGGACCTTTTCAACAGTGTTTTCAGGTTTGACTAGTCCTGGCAACTGAGGTGCAACCACTTGTTCTATGGCAATCGGCTGGCTCTTGTTGCCAACCATGCGGAGGAACACGACAAAGCCCCCAATCGCGAGAAGTGAGCCGGTGATTCCTATCGTTGCCAGGGCCAGCATCTGACGACGTTTGGCGAGATTGCTACTTTGCCAAGCCTGCGAATGGATCGACTTATTGGATTCGGAAGCAGGCAACGGCGTGATTGGAGCGAATGTGGATGGAATGGGAATGAAGTCAGGTTCGTTGACCGACCTGAATCGCAAGCCCGAGTCGCTTCCACTTTCGTTGCGAGTCGACAGATCTTCGCTCGCTAACACTTCGTTCCAGTCGACATCACCGACTTTGGTCATGGCAGCCGAGTCAAGGAAAGGTGCGCCTGCACGTGGGCCGGTCGATGTGTGGGTTGAAACGATAGGTTTTGAGGCCGTTGAATTGCCCCGGGGTGCAGGCTGATTGGAAGCGAGGGGTGTCGAAGCGGGGGCTTTCGCAGGGACGACCACGGATCCTTTGCACTTTGGGCATGGAAGTGTCTGCCCAAGCAGTTGTTCATGGCGCACGACAATTTTGCTTGAGCAGTGGGGGCAATCAAGTCGAAAGGGGTCCACAGGCGGCACCAAACTTGGGCAATGAAAAAACAGCAATCGTTACTATGCCTATATTATCCCGGCGGTGCCTGAACAAGCAAAGGCGGCTTCTCATTCGGGCGGGAATTCCCTATCTTTAGTCACATCATGATACCGATTTTTCCATTCTTCCCCGATTTTTGCCTGTTTGCGTCCAGCGTTGCCACCGACGGCAGCTTGAGCGGCAATCTCATTGCCTTGGTCGCGTTGTGCGCGATGGAGATCGTTTTGGGGATCGACAACTTGGTTTTTCTCTCTGTCTTGTCGAGCAAACTGCCCAAAGAACAGCAAAAATCGGCAAGGCTGATCGGCCTTGGTTTGGCCATGGGAATGCGGATTGCATTGCTAGCCACCTTGTTCCTGATCATGAAATTAAAGGACCCTATTCTATCCCTGGATATTTTGCCTTTGGGGGATGCGGCAATAGAATGGTTGTCGGAGCGGCCCGAAATAAACAGCATTTCCATCAAAGATCTTATCTTGATTTGCGGTGGTCTATTTTTGCTCTGGAAAAGCGTCAAAGAAATCCACCATTTGGTCGAGGGACAGCAGTCCATGAATTCCGTGTCCGCACCGCCCAGCTATGCTTCGGTGCTCATTCAAGTGATGGTGTTGGATATCGTTTTTTCCCTGGATTCGGTGATCACAGCCGTAGGCATGGCGGACCAGTTGTGGGTCATGGTGACCGCCGTGATCGTATCGGTCATCATCATGATGTTATTCTCGACCAAGGTGGCCGTCTTTGTCGAACAGAATCCGACCGTAAAAATGCTCGCCGTCGCATTTCTGGTGATGATCGGAGCCATGCTGGTGGCCGATGGGTGCGGCACCCACGTGAGCAAGGGCTATGTCTATTTCGCGATGCTGTTTGCTTTAGGGGTGGAGTTCTTGAACTTGCGAGCGCGGGGCAAGAACGAGGAAGTCACTTATTAAACGCGTGGATTTGATCGTGATTGGTGCGGGACTCGCCGGTTCCGCTGTGGCTTGGCACGCCCTTTGGCGAGGAATGTCGGTCGCCTTGATCGATCGACTGGATGTTCAGACTTCCTCGAGGGTTGCGGCAGGTTTGGTGACCCCAATCACTGGCTCACGCGCCGCGGCAAGCTGGCGATGGAACGAATTCTATCCCGCCGCCAACCTGTTTTATCGTCGAGTAGAGCAAACTGTAGGTGCTGCTCTTTGGCATGTCGAGCCAGCACTGCGTGTGCTTCACAACCAAGCCGAACGGGAATTGATTGAAGGGAAATGGATCGGGAAAAGCAGTGACGCCGAACCTGTTTCCATTGGTGCCGAATGGATTTCAGGACCGAACGCATCCGGATGCAAGGCACCTTACGGCATGTGCAGCATGAAACCAGCAGCCCGACTGAACACCCTCGCGTACCTGACTGAAACACAACGGTATTTTGAAGCGAACGGTGCCTTTTATAGGATCGATCTCCAATGCAATAGCGACATCGTGTTCGAGCCACTGAGCACGGAATATTCAGTCAATATTGCAGCGCTGCGATTGGCAGGGAAAAGGATCGTATTTTGCCAAGGCATCGCAGCCCGCGAAAACCGATTCTTCGCCGATTTGCCATTGCATCCCGCTCGCGGTGATATACTGCTAGTAAAAAGCCCCGGGGTCGATTGCGATCTCGTCATCCATCACGATGCGTGGGCAGTTCCAATGGGCGAACAACGCTTTCTCGTCGGTGCCACCTACGATCGAGTTTCGTTACAAGGTCCTGCCGAGCGACCTGCCGAGCCATGCGACGAGAAAGCGACGCAATTTCGATACGAGCTGATGCAGCGTTGGGAATCGCTAACCGAGGGTACGTTTCAAGGAGGCCAGCATACCGTTTTGGAGCAGCGGTGGGCGGTTCGACCGGCTAGTTACGATCGCCATCCTTTGATCGGCCCGCATGAAGTGCATGCCAACGCCTTTTGTTTGAATGGGTTGGGATCGAAGGGAACGCTCATGGCGCCCCGACTGGCCGAGATGGCCCTCGATGCAATGGAGGGGGCACCCATCGATCCAACCTTGTTGTGGTCTCGTCGAAAGTAATCATGCACTTTACCGTAGAAGCTCAGAAGTTTGCAAAGCGATATTTGACAGCGGGCTCGATCGCAATCGATGCAACTTGTGGGAACGGTTTCGATACTTTGTTCTTGGCCGAACAAGTTGGTATCACGGGCTTGGTGTACGGCGTCGACATCCAAGAACGAGCCATTGAGACAGTGCGAACGAATCTCCTCGAAGCAGGCAGTTTGTCGCAGTGCCGATTGGTCGTTGGCAATCATGCTCAGTTGAGGGC
>JBBRJI010000256.1:0-7706 GCA_038219625.1 Pirellulales bacterium
AACCAAGCAATCACGACATACGCTACCACGAAACTCGTGATAAAGCCCGCCGCCAAGGAAATCCATTGTTCATTGGTGGGCACCCCGTCGTTCAACACGTGTTTAAGCAGTCTGTAACTGGCCGCAGCCACCATGACTGGAATTGAAAGAAAGAAACTAAACTCCAGCGCCGCACTCCGCGACAGCCCCATCAATTGGCCGCCGGCAATCGTCGACATCGAGCGACTCGTCCCAGGAAACGCAGCTGCCAAAATCTGAGCCAAACCGATCACAATGGCTTGCTTCAAGTTCATGTTATCCATCTTTTCTGTCGTCACACGTGTGCTGCAGTAGCGATCGATGACATACATGGCGATCCCGCCAACGATCAAGACGATCCCAATCATTTTTAGGCTCTCAAGATTGTCGCCCATAAATTTCTCCATAAACTTATCGATCAAAAAGCAAGGTATTGCCGTCACGAAAAAGCTGATAAGTACCAGAACCAGCGGGTGCTTAAGCCATGCAGATCGGCTGCTTTCATCACCATTCTTTTTTGATGCGATGTTGCGAAAGGAAGCGACAAAGCCGGTCAGCCGCTTCCAGAAAAAAGCGATCACCGCCAAGATGGCCCCCAACTGAATGAAGACGGCAAACATTATCCAAAAACTGTCGGTCCGATCCAGCTTGAGAATTTCTTGTGCAATGACAATGTGCGCAGTCGAACTGATTGGAAGAAACTCGGTTAATCCCTCGACGACACCCTGAATAATAGCGGCCATCAGGTTAGTCATGAAATAGTTCAAATCGAAGGAGAAATGGAGAAACGCAATCGTGAGGTTGGATACTCTTAGCACGCTAATTGGCACCAAGAGTTAATGCAGTTGTCGCGGCTCACTCGGTAATCAATTTGTAATACGACCCTACGGATTGTAGGGATCTTACCGGTCGTTCCGTAAACCTCTTGCGATGCCTTAGGTTCACTCGATCAATAACTATCTAATTTTCCCGTAGCGGAAGTCGCCAAGACTTTCGGAATGAGCGGGCACCAAAACTCTTGGCGAGTTTCGCTACGACAATAGCACCAAAACTCTTGGCGAGTTTCGCTACGACAATAAATGATCGAACGGTCCTTAGCGTTTGATTTTCAACGGGTGGGCGAAGGTTGCTAGGCTCATGCCGAGCCTGGCATCGCAGTGGAAGTTCGGCATCGCTCACGCAGGTCGTCACGGTGGGGACCACCGTGCTACACTAATCCTAGAGTTTCTTGAGCTTCACGATGGCTTGCTCTGCCGCGTCGCGTTGAGAGACGAGTTCACCCAAAGCCTGCCGCTCTTTTTCGATAATGTCGGCGGGAGCTCTGCTGACAAACGATTCGTTCGAAAGCCGACCTTCCTTGCCTTGGATCTGTTTCACCAAATTGCTCAAGAGCTTTTCGTTGCGAGAAATCTCGGCGGCTACGTCGATGAACTGCGTCAGATCGACGTACACGTCCATTTGATCGATGCCGATGTGGGCATTGATCGATGACATGCTTGGCGAAGTGCTCCACTGGGTCGCGGTCGCACCGGCCATGCTATGGAGGAATGGAGCCATCGGGGCGAGAAGCTGTTCCATTGTCGATTCGCATCTCACGCAGAATTGAAGCTCTATTTTCGGGGCAATATTCTGCCTCGAACGAATCTCTCGAATCGCGCCAACCAAATCGACGAAGTGTGCAAATTGCTTTTCAACTTCCGGTCGAATGTGCTCCTCATGTACCGTCGGCCATTCCGACAATATGATCCACTGGCTCGGTGACGAATCTGAGTGCAAATCGCGAGTCGGAGCAAACCGTACAAACTGTTGCCAAATAGATTCGGTAACAAACGGCATGATTGGGTGAAGCAAACGGAGCATCGAATCAAGGCAATGAGCCAGGACCTGCTGAACCAGTGGTCTGGCCGCAGGATCTTGCAATCGCGGCTTGGCCATCTCGACGTAAAGCGAACAGAAATGATCCCAAGCAAAGTCATAGGCAGCCCTGGCTGCTTCGGCATAGCGAAATAACTTGATTTCCGATTGAACCGTTTTGGTCACAGTCGCTAGACGAGAGAGTATCCACTGATCTTCCAACGGCAAGGAAGCAAAATCAACTTTTATCGGTTGAAAACCTTCGAGGTTCATCATGACGAACCGAGAAGCGTTCCAGAGTTTGTTGACGAAGTTTCGAGCAACTTCAAAGCGTTCGCTAACGACCGGAGCTTTGGGCAATGCCTTGTCCGCTTCCGTTTCGGCCCATTGAGTCGAAAATTGCTTCTTGCACTTATCGCACGGTACCAGTGGCTTCGAACGATTCTCTTTGGTTTGGTTGACGAGTGCTTCGCAGTGCGGGCATTCAAACTGGACCGGCATGCGGACGTCCTGCGTCTCGGTGCACAGCCAAGTCAGTCCAAACCGCAGTGCATCCGGGCCGAATTTGTTGATGACATCCAGCGGGTCCACGCCGTTTCCTTTGCTCTTGGACATGGTTTCGCCGTAGCCATCTAAAATCTTGGGGTGGATAAAGACCTCTTGGAAAGGCACTTTGCCCATATTGTTGAGACCCATGAGCACCATACGAGCGACCCAAAGCGTGATGATATCCCGCGATGTGATCAACGTGCTGGTGGGATAGAAATACTCCAACTCAGGGGTCTGCTCGGGCCAGCCTAACGTCGAATGCGGCCACAGCGCAGAGGAGAACCACGTGTCGAGAACGTCCTCTTGTCGGACTAATCCAAGTGACTGCAATTTTGTCTCAAGCCCTGCATCTTCGTTGCGAATGCAAGCGTGCAGGGTGGCTGGCTCCTCGATCGACACACCGATTAAACCTGCTGCCCGTTCGGACATGGCTTCAATTTTGAACTTGAGCGACTGAGCATCCGAAGGCTTTTCAAAAGTCCTGCTCCAAATCGGAATCTGGTGTCCCCACCACAACTGTCGACCAACGGGCCAATCACGTTTTTCGCCGAGCCAGTCCAAGTAGCCACTTGCATACCGCTGCGGAAAGATCTTTACGTCGCCGTTGGTGACCGCGTCCATCGCAGACTGCGCCAGTTGCTCCATTCGAACAAACCATTGGTCCGCCAGATAAGGCTCAATGGGAGTCTTGCTTCGATCGCTATGCTTTAAATCGATCTCCCGATCTTCGGTTTTTTCGAGAAGCCCGAGTTCATCCAGCGCATCGACCACTTTTTGACGCGCTTTGGACATCGACATACCAACATAAGCACCACCTTGCTCGTTGATCGTCCCGTCCGAGTTCATGATGTTGATCATTGGCAACGAACAACGCAGAGCGACATCGTAGTCATTCGGGTCGTGCGCGGGAGTGATTTTGACGCAACCGCTACCGAGCTCAGGCTTAGCCCAAGTATCCAAAACTAGGGGTATTTCTCGATCGATCAAAGGCAAACGCAGCTTGCGCCCCTCACGAGCCATTTGCGCAAGCAGAATCAGTTGCGGAAGCACTTCCGTTTGTCGTGTTGCAAGTTCATCCAGTTGCAATTGGATGGCAGGTTGGTCTTTAGGGCTAGCTGATTGCAGCTTTTCTTGAAGCTGGCGCTCGTATTTATCGAGGGCTGCCGCAGGTTCCGGATGGACCGCAACGGCCGTGTCACCCAACATTGTCTCTGGCCGAGTCGTGGCGATCGTTACGAACGTCGGTTCGCCAGCCTTGGGGGCGATAAACGGGTAACGCAGATGCCAAAAATTGCCTTTAACGGTTTCGGTAAAAACTTCGTCGTCGCTGACCGCCGTTTGCAAAAACGCATCCCAATTCACCAATCTCTTTCCGCGATAAATGAGCCCTTTGGAAAACAAATCGAAGAACGTGGTCCGAACCGCTTTAGCGCACATTTCGTCCAAGGTGAATCGTGTCCGTCGCCAATCGCACGAACATCCCATGCGCTGCAATTGGCCAAGGATCCTCTTTTCGTATTGTTCCTTCCACTCCCAAATACGCGCAACCAGTTTTTCACGCCCAAGGTCATGCCGCGTCTTGTTCTCAACTTCTTTTAAACGACGTTCGACAACTGCTTGCGTAGCAATCCCAGCGTGGTCGGTCCCAGGCATCCAAAGGGCCGCGTAACCTTGCATGCGATGCAGTCGAATTTGGATGTCTTGCAACGTGTTGTTGAGCGCATGACCTAAGTGCAACGCCCCGGTTACGTTGGGAGGCGGGATGACAATCGTAAACGGTTTCTTGGTCTTGTCGACATCGGCATTGAAACAGCCGTGTTCAAGCCACTTATCGTAAATCTCCGTTGCGCTCGTGGCAAAATCGAATCGATTGGGGATCTCGTTGGTTTCAGCGTTCATGTTTGTAGTGGTGCTTTGTTTAGTTTGAATTCGACAGCATCGACCAGCGCGTGCCAACTGGCTTCGATAATGTTCTCGCTAACGCCGATGGTTCGCCACGTGTCTTGATCGTCCGCGCTTTCGATGTTGACGCGGATACGAGCCGCCGTCCCCGCTTCGCCATTCACGACTCGGACTTTGAAATCGACCAATCGCATCGTGTCGAGACTTGGAAAAAACGGCAAGAGCACTTTACGAAGTGCCGCATCCATGGCATTCACTGGCCCGTGACCTTCGGCTGCTTCTACCCGAATCGCGTCGTTAACTTGCACTTTGAGGATGGCTTCGGCATAGGTCTGGTTGCGTTCGATGTCCAAATCACCTGCAAGAATTTGATACTTGATCGTTTTGAAATGTTCAATGTAGGATCCTAGGCACCGTTTGACGAGCAGATCAAAGGAGCCTTCGGCGGCTTCGAATTGATAGCCCTGATTTTCTTTGGCAACCACGTCGGCAAGAATTTTGTCGAGAACTGCACGATCGTCGGGCAGTTTGTGGTCGGCCGTGAGGGCTGCGATGTTGGAACGCCCCGACAATTCGCTAACCAAGATGCGGCGTTCATTGCCAACCAAAGCGGGATCCATGTGCTCGTAGGTATGGGCAAATTTATTGACGGCATGAACGTGCATCCCACCTTTGTGCGCAAAAGCACTCCGGCCAACAAAAGGCTGACCGCTCCGCAATTGAAGATTGGCTGTCTCGTAAACGTACCGCGATAACTCCGTAAGATGCTCGAGTGAGCGACCGCCCAAAACCGAGTAGCCCTTTTTCTTGAATTGCAAATTGGCCAGAACCGTGACGAGGTCCGCGTTTCCGCAGCGTTCTCCGATCCCATTGATCGTGCCTTGGACTTGCTCGCAACCTGCATCGATCGCGGACAACGAGTTGGCTGTGGCCAAATCGCCGTCATTGTGACAATGGATGCCGAATCGTACGCTAGCTCCAGTGATCGCATTGCGAGCATCGGCTACGATGCTCGCAACTTCTTCTGGCAATGTCCCACCGTTGGTATCGCAAAATACGATCCACTTGGCACCCGCCGTGGCTGCGGCTTGGATGGCTTGGAGCGCATATTCGCGGTTGGCTTTGAAACCATCGAAAAAGTGTTCCGCATCGTAAACCACCTGAGCATGCTTAGCCAGGAAAGCCACACTTTCGCCGATCATATCGAGGTTTTCTTGGAGCGAGACACCTAAGACATTAATCGCATGGAAGTCCCAGGATTTGCCAACAACGGTGATCGCTGGCGTTTGGGCTGCGACTAACGCTTTCATACCTGGATCGTCTTGAACAGCAACACCGCGTCGCCGAGTCATGCCAAAGGCGCATACCTGACTCTGCCCCATCGGCAACGATCGGACTTTTTGGAAGAACATCGTGTCTTTTTCATTGGAGAGCGGATAGCCACCCTCGATCATGTCGATGCCCATCTCCGCCAGCCGGACAGCAATATTGAGTTTATCCTGGAGCGAAAGGCTTACGCCTTCGCCCTGCGTCCCGTCTCTCAGCGTAGTGTCATAAGTATGGATAGAGCGAGCCGACATAATGATCTGTTTCGGTTAGTTGAAGCGTCTAAATAACGAAAAAACCCCTGAAGCCAACTCTTAGGCTTTAGGGGTTTTGCGTTGTAATCCAAACGTAATTGCACGTTTTAAGGATCCCCGAGGCCTAATCGCAATGGGGAATAAGAATCACTCTCGTGAAGCTGGTTGTGATTGGATTCATGGATTGATTTTTGGAGCGTTCGAGTCTTTGATGCCGAAAATCGCCGTTAGTTCGACAGCGATAATCAACTTTGGGACCGCATTGTAGTGAATGTGGTTCGCCTGGGAAAGCTGAATTCGTCTCCAAGTCGTGGGTGAATGCGTGGAAATTCAGGCAGCCACGCGGAATTCTCACAAATTCGGCACCATTGGATCAAGCAGCATTCTTGAGCCGTTGGAAGGTTAACAACACGTCGTAGAGATCCTTCGTGATAACAACTGGATCATCTATAAAATCTTGGACCCACGCCAATCGAGAAGCGCCAGAACTCTGGAGTGCCGGAAGGATATCTCCAAGCCGGACCGTAACCGTGGCAGGCTCCGATTGCGGCCAGATAGACAATTCCGTTCCAAATACCTCTGGCGAATTGGGCTGAGTGCTCGTTTCTGTCCCGCAGTACTCGTTATCGCATGTAGCTTGATCCAAACCAACAACCCGAAAAACTGGCTTGTTCATAGGCATTTGTCTTCTGAATAGGAGAAAACCGAACGTCATTAATCGAAACAATCTATGTTGCTTTGGATCGACTGGGTGGACTTTAACGCTTGACTCTTTTCCGGTGTTTTCTTCATAATAGTCCCCCAATACGCCCAAACCGACCCGTTTCCGGCCTCCAAACCAACTGCTGACTCTGGAAATCAGCCGAAAGCTTGACAATTTAGGGTGCCTCCCCTAGATTCCCAGTCTTAGTTTGCTTGCATGTACCACTTTGCACCAATGTGCATAACGACACCCATTTACGTGAAGGACTTCAAACTTCGATTTCGGCCTCTAAGCGCGATGACGTTGTCAAGCGTTTAGAACCAACGTGATTCGCAGAATGAACTGGTTTGCTTATGAAAGATCTACAAGCGATCGCGCGATATATGCGCCTTCCAGAGGACCAACTCAAATTCCCAATCGAGTTGCTCAACCAAGGCTATGAACCGAACTATCTTGCAAACTATCGGCCCGATGAACTTGGGAACATTGATGAGCAGACTCTTTCGATTCTCCGCCGCGCTCTCAATTACTCCGAAGCGCTAAAAGCGCACAAAGAAAAAGTTCAACAAACACTCGACCGAGAACAGCAATGGAACGAAACCGTCGCGTCCGTCGTCTCTCAAGCCAATACGATTTCGCAAGTCGATACCGTAACGCGTCATCTTCGTGCAAGGAAGAACTCTCGCACCATTTCAGAAAAATGTCCACAAGTTGAGACGGTCGGTCAAGCCATTTTGACCATGCAGGGAGACGCTCCAAAAGATCTTTTGCAATGGGTTTCCGAAGTCGCAAGCGTTCCGCTCGAACAGGCAGCGGATGTTTTAGAACAAACCAAACGTTGGATGGTTTTTCTCCTCAGTGAAGACGTTCGGCTCATGCAAGAGCTGCAGAAAACGCTCCTCAGAAAGGCTGGTGTTTCGGTAAAAGTATTGCCCGATCCGCCAAAAGGAAGCGATGCCGAAAAGCAATTGGATCGCGCTGAAGCAAATCCTCAATCACATCCAGTTCCATCAGCGGTTAACGGCGAACAGTCTGCTGCCCAGACCCCGCCACCAGCATCCGCGGTCCAATCAAGCGAATCTGAAGGTGCGGTACCTGCT
>JBBRJI010000257.1:0-7688 GCA_038219625.1 Pirellulales bacterium
TAATTCCGTGAACATTAAAAAGGCACTCAATCGAATTTCGCGAGCCTTCGTCATCATCTACAACAAATACAGTGGGATTAGTCATTTAAAAGGATCTCCTGATCGCCGGAATACAAATCGGCGTTGGACTTTTGGCAAAAGGCTAAAAAAGGGCTAAAAAAGTTGGGCGGGACTCTCCTCGTTGAATAGTACTACTTTGGCAAACAATTCCAAGTCCAACTGTCACACTTTGCACTCAAATCCCTTTTTTTGCATGAATTGTTTAACAGGACGCCAAATGCGACAGTTGGCGTTACCCGTCTATTCCGACACTAAGTGCCTTGCCACCCCTTAGGGTTTAAGTTCTTGCAATCGGATTCTTCTATACTCCATCTGGCCACGATCACCTTCGAGGCCAATGGGTCCAGTGGGGGGTACGCTTAAAGCCGCTTCCAAAACTTCTCCATTGCAGGTGCAGTGTGCAACGCCCCCCTCCACCTTGACGATCATTTCATTCCAATCTTGAGCATGGTAATTTTGAAGTCCCTTGTACGGACCAGCTAACGGATAGTCTCGGCATTGAAGCTGCGGTTTGCGGATAAAGACACCGCTGTCTGCGTTTGGGGTCGCTCGGAATTCGAGTTTTAAGACGAAGTTCGATGGGAATTCTTTCGTTGTCCAAAGCTGTTGAATCCTGCTCCCCTCGGAAGGCGTAGTGACGACCAATCGACCGTGGATGGCAACATACCGACCGTCGGGAGTCGATTTCTTTCCATCAAAACGGATTGGCTCACTATCAGGTGCTTTGGCACGGAATTCCCAACCTGTGAGGTCTTTGCCGTTAAAGAGGCTTATGAAGCCTGGTTCCACCTCGAACTTGTCATCGTCGTTTTCCATAAAACCGAGAGTGGCGAACAAGGGTCGTAAGGCGGCCGCCCATTTATCGTATCCGGCTTTGTTCAAGTGGAGTAAATCAGGAAACTCTCCAACTTTCGCGTCTCCTGCCTCGTTCGCGTACAGTTTGAACGTGTCTAACAATGTGATTTGCGAATCCCCTTTGACTGCTTGCGTTAACAACTTGTTGGTCGCTTGGATTTTTGACGTTGGCCGTGACTTGGACTCGGAACTTGGAAAGATTAAGCAAAGTACGATGGGCATCTTGCTGTTATGCGATTTCAATTCCTTCAAGATTACGGTTGCGTTATTCGCGATGGTTTCTGGCTCCGCCATTTCCTCAAGATCGTTGGTCCCCATTAACAGAACGACGCCTTTCGGATTGAGTGCCAGCACGTCTTGCTTAAGTCGAATCAACATTCCTCGCGTGGTATCACCGCTGATTCCACGATTAGCAATCTGGACGCCAGGGAAATAGCCGTCGAGCTTGGGCCATCCCTGGGTGATCGAATCACCCAAAAGCACCAACGCTCCTTGGTCTCGATCGATCGATTTGGCCCATTCCTGACGCTTTGAATTCCATAAATTTCGAAACCAGTCGGCTTGCCTGAGCGGTCCCACTCCAGGTTGTCCATCTACTGACGCAGGAAGTTCGAGTGGCGATTGCGTTGCCGTACGGACTGGTTCCTTTTTTTCTTGACCTAGGCAAGCGTGATACGTGGAAAGGACAATTGCAATGCTTGGAAGAAGCCAGGGATTTCGCATCATGAGTAAAATCGTTCTAAGTCAAGGTGAGGCGGGATCGACTGTAAACCACTAGTTTAAGCTATGGGCGTACCTTTTGCACAGCGATTGTCAGAGCGTGCAACTACCAGTACCATCGCAACCGTTCAAGTTAAACTCCTTTTTTCGGCCAATGCCAGAGCAGCACCTTTATTCATGTCCAATCCTTCGGTTTCGTTGTGGAGACTCATGGTCGCCGAATGGTTTGGCACCTTTTTACTTGTGTTGATTGGTTGCGGCGCGGTTCACGCGGCGGTGTTGCTTAATGCTCAAAACGGAGTTTGGCAGGTAGCTGTCGTCTGGGGAATCGCAATCATGCTTGCTATTTTCGCGGTCGATTCGATAAGTGGCGCGCATATCAATCCAGCCATGACCATCGCGTTTGCCGTATGGGGGCGACATTCCTGGCGACTTGTCCTGCCCTATGTGTTCGCGCAGACGGTTGGTGCCTTCACCGGAGCGGCTATTTTGTTTGGCTTGTTCTCTGGCTTTATCGCAGCCAAGGAACTCGATAAACAAGTAAAACGTGGCGAGCCAGGAAGTGTCGTGACCGCCATGTGCTATGGCGAGTATTTTCCAAATCCTGGGGGACTTGCGGCTGGAGTTTCCGCGTATGATTTGGCCCAGCACGAAAGTCTTCGAATGAAATTCTCACACCAGCAAGCATGGCTGGCTGAGTTTTTGGGAACCGCGATCTTGTCGATTGTTGTATTTTCGCTAACGGATACTCGCAACAACGCCAGGCCGCAAAGCAATCTTGGCCCCGTGTTTATTGGATTGACTGTATCTGCCTTGATCTCCGTTTTGGCTCCGCTTACGCAAGCTGGTTTCAACCCTGCACGAGACTTTGGACCAAGATTGTTTGCCTATTTGGCTGGATGGGGGGAAGTTGCAATCCCGGGATTGTCCGACCCAAGTTGGCTGACGGTGTATATAATCGCCCCCATCACGGGCGCCGTTTTTGGTGGTGGTTTCCATGAACTCGTACTCAGGCCAAAGACTCGATTGCCTTAGTGACACGCCTGGCTTTGCCAGCTTCAGAAATGGGATTTATGGCTATTCATTGGGCGGACGACAATGCTTCACAAGAATCACTCAATGCGTGGACTCATGGCCTAGGATTCCTGATCAGTTTGCCGGCTGGCTATGTCTTGACTCGCCTTGCGTTCGAAACCAATAGGGATCTAGTTGTTTCGTGCATCATCTATAGCGTCAGCCTGGCAGCCATGTATCTATTCTCAACGCTATCGCATGCGATACGCGATCCCAACTGGCGACATCGATGTCGGACACTTGATCAAGGCTTCGTTTACGCGTTAATAGCCGGTACGTTTACTCCATTTATCTGGTCCTACTTAGCTGGCTGGCCTCGCAACCTCCTTATGGCATTCGTTTGGGGCGCCGCTGCAACAGGGTTTTACTCCAAAGTTTTCTCGAGGCACCGCATCAACAATATGACGTCTGTATCCTACATTCTGTTGGGCTGGGTCCCCAGCGTGGTACTTCTTGGCTACGTTTCGATGGAATGCTTCGGTATGATGGCGTTAGGTGGAGTTCTCTACACGCTTGGAGTCGTGTTCTTGCAAAACGACCATCGATCTTTCTTCTACCACGCCATTTGGCATGTGATGGTTATTGTCGCAAGCCTAAGCCACTATCTCGCCATTGTCATCTTTGCCGTTTTGCAATGGGATCGAGGATAGTTGGATTCGTACCATGGTCTCCGTACGCAACTTAATTATTTTAAGGGGCTTGGGTTGTATCCAGCCTGAAGTTGGGGTTCTTGCGTAGCGGAAGCCGCGTAGGCTTTTGGCGACTTCAAGAGGTAAATCCCAGTGGATTCTTCCTAACCACCGAAACTCTTGGCGAGTTCCGCTACCCCCAAATTTAGCATGGAAGTCGCACCGGGGTTTCAGCAGCAAGGACGCGAGTCGCGGAGCGACTCGCCTACGTTGATTCATCTTCTAGAAGTTCTTCGTCTGGCTCGGTCGCAATGGCTTCGTTAAAGAGATACCGAACCACCATTGTGGCATAAGCGCCTCGTTGCAAAACGAAGCAAAGCTTCAACGACTGAAAATTCGGATTGAGCGAGTCCGGTTCCCATTCAAACGTTAAGTCTTGGGCTTTTAACCAAGCGGCCCGCAAGCCCTTTGAAAAGAAGGTATCTCGTGGATACTTCAGTCGCATTTGCCTCACGTCCAGTTGCAGCGGAAGCAGGATCTCCTCCAAGCTTGCCAGCGTACCCGATGGCCAGTCATGCTGTCTGGCCGATGGCAAAGGCAAATCCAAATCGTAGATACTCGTGTTGCCGATCGAACACTCGAATTTCGAGATGGGGATCGCAAGTGGCCCGCATTGCGAATCCAGACGATCGAGGGTGGCTGTCCCCGCATTCTCCTCAATCAACTTGCTGAGCCATTTGTTCCAAACCCAACTTTGAAAGGCTGAGACATAGATTCCGCGAAGATCCTGCCGGATCAACGCAACAGCCCGCTTGAAGTCAGTCGGATGATCACACAGGTAAGTTACGATGCTTCGGCGATGCGAACGATCCAGGAGAGCTTTGCACTTGATCCAATCGCCCCAATAGTCACGCAGGATCTGCTTTTGCTCTTTCTCACGAGGCCGGTCATGAAGGTTGGGTTCGGCCATGGACAGAAACAGGGCTCGTTCGTAATTCGTCAAACACCATGGCACGGCGATCAATTCGCCGCAGAACCCGATCGAACCGAATCGCTGGTCGTCGAAGTAGTTGACGACCCCCATTTGCTGGATGAACTTGCAGCGATCGGTGAGCGTTGGCACTTGATCAGCCGTAATGCGACGCAATCGGATTTCGAATCGATTGGCTGCAATGTCTTTGGCATGGTAGGGATGCGTTATTTGACCGAGGTATTCCAACTGAAAAGATTTGTCGGTTAGTCCTGAGTGCGGTCCTCGAAAGATGGTCAAATACTGCGTCGTATCCGCATGCCGATCCTTCAAGCCACCGTAGCTAAGATCCTTGCGCGAAAGTTGCCATTTGTGCAGAATATATTGCATGGCTTCGGGGGTGCCCAATCCACACTTGTCCAAACGGTATAGCCCGAACGGTCCTTTGGTGGGGCGAACATCGGTGATTTCTTCGACCCGAAAGTCTTCGGGTAAGGTTTTCAGTTTCATCAAAAAGCAATTAGGGGCAGACGAAAAAAGGTTGGTTCTCCCGGAAAGCTTAATCGAATGACGGCCAAATAGCACGGCATTAAATAGAACAGCATTGTGGAACGACGGTCCCCGCCGAAGCTGAGATTTTATTCGCAGGGCGCCAAAACATTGTCGCCTTTTTCTCCGCAAAAGTGCGTTAAAGAGGCGCACTTTTGCGGAGCAAAAGGCGACAATAATAAAATCACCGCTGAGCTGTTAAAGTCGTTCTATACCGAGCCGCCCTAATATCCGCCGGGAGTTGAAAAATCACTGTAGGTATTGAATTCTTCGTGACGATTGCCGATCTTGTTTAAAAATCGGGTGAAATCGCTTTCCCAGACCAATTCGACGTCGCCGATTGGACCATTTCGCTGCTTGGCAATAATGATCTCCGCTTGGCCAGCGTATTGCTCGGCGTCTGGGCCTCGGTGATAGTAGCCTTCACGGTGAACGAACATAACCACGTCGGCGTCCTGTTCGATTGCACCCGATTCTCGCAAATGGCTCAGTTTTGGCCGGTGGTCTTTGCCTTCTTCCGATTGCCGATTGAGCTGAGAAAGGCAGAGGATTGGCACATCTTGTTCACGAGCCAGCATCTTCAATCGACGAGCCATTTTGGCGACCTGCTCTTGGCGAGGATCTTTGGGATTGTCTGGATCCAACAGTTGCAGGTAGTCAATGACTATCAACCCGAGTTTGCGACCATTCGGTTTGCGCATTTCCTGCTGGGAAATCCGTCGTGCGACCGCAGCCACTTCGCTTACCGTCCGGCTAGGTGCATCGTCGATATAAAGCGGTGCCTGGCTTATCTTGGCGGCGTTGGCTAAAAGCCTTTTTTGATCATCCTGGGAGATCGTACCTACCTTGAGCCGCTGACCGTTGACTTTGGCAACCGAACACAGCAATCGGTCTACCAATTCAATCGCGTTCATTTCAAGACTCACGAACAGAGTTGGAGCGTTTTCCTTCATCGCAACCTGTTCCGCAATATTCATAGCAAAGGCGGTTTTTCCCATACTAGGACGGGCAGCGAGAATGATTAGTTCGCCATTGTGGAGACCGCCAGTCATCTGATCGAAATCGGTGAAGTGCGTTAAGACACCGCTTTGCAATTGCTCCCCTTGCATGCGTTGATCGATACGGGTCATCGCGGCTTTGAGCACTTCGGAAACCGAAGCGGCCGTGTTGGCGCTTCGATCGTCTTGGATGCTGAAGATTTTTTGCTCGGCTTGGGAGACCAGTTCCTTGGCGTCGGAACTCTCATCGTAGGCATCGGAAAGAATCGCCGTCGATGCGTCGATGAGGCGACGGATGGTGGCTTTGCTTCGAACGATTTGCGCGTAGTATTTGGCGTGGGCCGCATTGGGCACGCTGTTAGCGAGCTTGGCGAGATAGCCCGCACCGCCGATGAGTTCGTAATCTCCTGCCGTTTTCAGTTCGCTGACGAGAAGAGTCACGTCCATTTTTCGACCGCTGTCGAACATGTTCATCATCGCCGCGTAAAGCTTGCGATGTGCGTCATCGTAGAAATCATCCGCCCGAATTTCCAAAGCCAGATCGTTGGCTACGTCTGGATTCAAGATCAAGCTGCCGAGAACGCCCATTTCCGCCGACAAATCGAACGGAGGTGATCTATCGAGAATATTGGTCGTCGTTGGCTTTTTGCTTTTGGACGGATCGTCTTTACGAAAACGCTTTTGTTCGGTAACCATGCGTAAACACCGGCTTAGATGAGGACTCCATGTCGCTCCTGCTTGAGCAACGCCGTCGCTCCTGCTCGAGCAACGCCCCGCATTTTAGCGGTTTGAGGCCCACAAGCGAGTCTCAACTAGATTTAGTGCTAGCCAAAACTAAACCACAAAACTTGCTACTGGCTCTTGACATGTTTCCCCTGAATCTGGACTACCATGCGGCAAGACTTTTCTCTTTACTCGGGTTTGAAAATCAACGTCGCCAAAGGGGGCAAGTCGAATTCAATCGAAGCAAGCCGGCCATGATGCGGGATCGCTGAATCTGCCATCACGCCGGGAAAGTTGCCTACATTGGTGCCCGCGTAATGAACGGAGTCGCTATTGAACACTTCCTTATAAAAGCCTGCTTTTGGAACTCCCATCCGATATTTGCGAACTACCGGTGTGAAGTTGCTGCAGACCACCAAGAAGTCGTTTGGATCCTTGGCCTTGCGAAGGTAACCCAACACGCTGTCTTGAGCGTTCATGCAATCGATCCACTCGAAGCCATTCGACGTGAAATCGAGTTCGTACAAGGCTGGTTCGCGAAGCATTAAATGATTGAGGTCGGATACAAGTCGCTGCATACCTCGATGCGTGTCCCAGTCAAGCAAATCCCATTGAATCGCATTGTCGTAGTTCCACTCGTGCCATTGGGCCAATTCACAGCCCATGAACAACAACTTCTTGCCTGGATGCGTCCACATGCTCGCGTAAAGCAATCGCAAGTTAGCAAACTTCTGCCATAGATCGCCGGCCATTTGCGCAATCAATGCACCCTTGCCGTGAACCACTTCGTCGTGCGACAACGGCAACGTAAAGTTCTCAGTGAAGGCATAAATCAAACTGAAGGTGAGTTCGTTGTGATGGAATTGCCGATGAATCGGATCGTTTCGCATGTATCGGAGCGTATCGTTCATCCAACCCATATTCCACTTCAACGAGAATCCAAGTCCGCCAAACTCGGTCGGACGGCTGACTCCTGGCCATGCCGTCGACTCTTCGGCGATCGTCAAAACGCCTGGGTGATGCGTGTGTGCTTGGACATTGAACTCTCGCAGCAAATGGATGGCTTCGAGGTTTTCTCGGCCGCCGTGAACGTTGGGTAACCATTCCCCT
>JBBRJI010000258.1:0-7684 GCA_038219625.1 Pirellulales bacterium
GGCCGGGTCCGTGTTGGGAACGCGAAGGGCTTGGACGCAAGCTTGGTTGGACGCCTGCGCGAAGCAAAACGTTGACCCGAGGTCGATGCCGATGGAGTGTGTTCGAGCCATGCGACTTCACACCGACGAAGCCTTGCAAAAGAAAATCTCGCAGCTTTACCCCGGTTTGTCCGGACCGGATTTGGTACAAGCACAGAAAGATGTTTCTAGTCTGCTTGAACGAATCGAGCCGCTAGAGGGCGACCCGTATCGAGGCAAATCTCAGTTCAAAACGAACTGCGCACGCTGCCACAAACTCTACGCCGAGGGGGGAGAGATCGGGCCTGATTTGACGGGCTATCAACGGGATCAATTACCAACCTTGGTTCGAAACATCATTGCTCCCAGTCTCGAAATACGTGAGGGGTACCAAACAGTCGGAGTTCGAATGGAGGATGGCGCGGTACTTACGGGCTTCATCGAAAACCAAACGGTGGACCAATTCACCGTAAAGGCCGTCGACGGCAAGTCCCATGTAATTTCAAAATCCGATGTGGAACAGGTGCTGCAGCAGATGACCTCGCTCATGCCAGAGGGCATGCTCAATGCGATGACCGACCAACAGATCGCAGATTTAATGGCTTACCTGCGCAGTTCGCAACCGTTAAGCGATGGATAAAACACTCTCGTCCTCGCACCTTCGAGTTTCTGGCCCCCGCCGAACCAAAAAACAAGACCGTAGAAGCAAAACTGTAGAAGCAAAACCTTTAACAGGGCGATAGAGGCAGAATGATAAGTGGTTTCATGATTCTGCCCTATTAGGCGAGGGGCAGTTTGAAATCTACCTATAAACTGGGTGGCACACCCTGAGGTACGAAGGGCGTGGTGAATCGCGAGAGACATTTGCCACACTTCCCACGCCCACCGCATTCGCGCTAATCGCTTTGGGCGTGCCACGCGGTGGCCTGGCTTGGTACTTTTCTGTCTGCCGCTCGCCTGAGCGAGGGCCTGGCTCAACTACCGTCACGTTTTCTTAACCTTGATTGCCCGCGTCAAGATGCGATCCAAGGTCGATGCAAAGGCAATGCGGTCTTTTGGACTATACGGGGCAGGACCTGAAAACTCCATGCCTGCCCCTCTGGCTGCATCGAAAAGGTCGCGAGCCGCAAGTCGACCAGCCATATTCCGATCATCATATTGTTCGCCGCGTGGATCGATGACGAACACTTGTTTGTCCACAAGTTGGGCTGCCAAGGGAATATCGGCAGTGATGGCCAGATCGCCCGCCTCAGCGTTGTCGACAATGTACTTATCGGCAATGTTGGCACCCTCTCGAACGGTCACGCTGGAAAAGAGTGAATTGCCCGGCGGTACCCATATCGACTGATTTGCCACCAAGACGACGGGCAGCTTCAGTCGAGTTGCAGCTTTAAAAACTAGCTCCTTGACTTCGCGTGGGGCGGCGTCCGCATCAATCCAAATTTTCATCTAGTCGGAAACTTTCTGTGGTAGAACAAGGCTGCTCGAAGAATTGTCGCTCAAGTTTCGGCATTCTTGCTGGGTGACCGGTGAAAAATGGAAAGCCTGAATTGAAACGGACTTATAGGGTGTACAATTGAACGAATGGAATCCGCCACGCAGCCAACTCCCGCATCCAAGGACGTGAACTTAACCAAGCTAGGTCTTGTATACCATTGCGCATGTGGTAGTGAGTTTCGCGTGGACCCAACCGTGGGTGGCGAATGTACAACCTGCAAACGCATTGTACAGTCCGAAGCCATTCAGCATGCGATGAGTGCGACCGTTTCCATTGCCAATTTCCAAGGGGACGAGGAGGTACATCACTTCGAACTGGACGGAAGTGAGAATCTAATCAACCGACTCTATGGCCACTTCCGAATCGATCGCAAATTGGGGTCCGGCGGAATGGGAGCTGTCTATCGCGCCTTGGACACTTCCCTGCAACGCTACGTTGCGGTCAAGATCATGCGGAATGCAAATCACTGCGTCGACTCTCGCATTGCCATGATGCTGAGAGAAGCGGTCGCTCAGGCCAGATTGAACCATCCCAACGTGGTTACGATCTATTACGTCGGTCGTCAGGATGAAGAGCCATTTTTGGCCATGGAGCTACTAACAGGCCCGACCCTTTCAGAAAAACTCAATTCCGATGGTGTCATTCCTTATGCCGATGCGATTCGATACGCCATTCAAGTGGTATCGGCCCTGCGGCATGCTTCGCAGTTTGGAATTGTGCATGCCGATATCAAACCAGCCAATTTGCTGATGGCAGGTGCAGGACGAATCAAACTCTCTGATTTTGGACTATCCAGGATTCAGAATGAGCCCGGTCAACCGACGACCGTATCTGGTACGCCTGCTTATGTCGCACCGGAATTAATCCAGGGCAGCCCCATCAGCATCCAGTCCGACATGTATGCGCTTGGAATTACCCTTTTTGAACTGATATTCGGTCGCCTCCCGTTTGAGCTTGTCGGGACGACGGTTCGCGAGCGGATTGAAACTCATCTAACGGCTGAAGTTGTGTTTCCGCCTGTTTGGCCAAATTCGATTCCGCGTGAGTTTGCCGGCCTTATTTCGCGATTGGTTTCCAAAGACCCGAAAAACAGGTTTGCCACTTACGATGAGCTTTTACTAGAACTAAAGTCGATCGAGCCCGTATCGACGACAACGGCCGGAGTCGCATCTCGCGCCGTCGCGTATATCATCGACCAATTGATTTTATTGTTGTTTATCTCGCCCTTTGCGATTTTGATTTTCCTTTTGAATTCGAGCCTGACTGATTTTGCGACCCTACGCAAATACCAATGGGCAACGCCGATTGTTGCGTTCGTTTCGCTGATCGTACCGTCCGTCTATCTAACGTTGGTTTATCATGGTTGGCGATCGATTGGGCGGTATTTGTTTCAGCTTCGAATCGTTGAGGAGAACGGTTTGCCGCCAAGACGTGAGCAGTTGGTGGTTCGCGAAGTTCTCCGAAATGCCTTCGCCTGGTTTTGGCCGCTGGCTTTTTACGTGAATTCCAGCAATCCCTTTCTTAGCCGCGTATTGGAAGTCATCTTAGTCTTGTTTCTTTGTTTTGACTCAGCCCTGATCCTGTTGCTAAAGGGACGCAAGTCATTGCATGACTACCTTTGTAATTCGCGAGTCGTGCTTGCCGTCGATCGTGAGAAGGAATCGAAATAGGTCATGCAACAAATCCAAGTGAAATTGGGCGAACGAAGCTATCCGATCTACATCGGCACGCAAACGCTCGATCGAATGGCCGAATCGCTCACCGAGTTGTTGGCCGGCTGGTCGCAAGCAATCTTTATTTGCGATGAGCGGATTGTTGAGACGATTGGGAAAACCGTTGCGGAGTGCTTGGTTCGATCCAAGAAGCGGGTCGCTACGCTGGTGGTTCCCAGCGGCGAAGAGAACAAGTCGATAGCGAACTTGTCGTTGCTTTGGGGCCGGATGCTTGAAGAAAAGGCAGATCGAAAAAGTGTGGTCGTGGCCATCGGTGGCGGCGTTGTCGGCGACCTCGCCGGGTTTGCTGCCGCATCCTATATGCGTGGCCTCCGATTCATTCAGGTCCCGACTACGCTATTGGCGATGGTCGACAGCAGCGTGGGTGGCAAGACAGGTATCAACTTACCCAGTGCTAAAAACATGATCGGCGCGTTTTGGCAACCGCATGCAGTTTGGATTGATACGTCGACGCTCGATTCACTCCCCGACCGCGAATTCAGGAGTGGTCTGGCTGAAGTCGTGAAGTATGGTGTCATTCTTGATGAAACTTTTTTTGACTATTTGGAGGAGCATGCCGAGGCTATCCTGGCGAGAAGCCACGAGCATATCCAACATATTGTGCGCCGCTCTTGTGAACTGAAAGCCCAAGTGGTTTCGCAAGATGAACGGGAAACTACTGGCTTGCGAGCGATTCTCAATTACGGTCACACCTTTGGGCACGCAATCGAAGCCACGACGTCCTACGGTCGTTTCTTGCATGGAGAGGCCATTTCCATTGGCATGACCATGGCCGGACAGTTGGCTCTGCGTCTTGAGCTCTGGCCAAATGCATGTCAAAAACGACAGACATTGTTGCTTCGCAAATTCGGACTCCCGACCGGTTTTTCGGAAGTTCCTGTCGAACAATTGGTGGAGGCGATGCAGTTGGACAAGAAAACAGAGCACGGGAAACTTAACTTCATCCTGCCGACTCGGATGGGCAACGTGCGGACGGTTTCCAACTGCGAATACGCTGATATTCGCGGAGCGATTTTGGGAAATGCAACTTGATGCAACAAGAAACGGATGGATCCAGATTGTCAAAGAAGACTCAAAGCAAGAAACAAGTTCTCGGTACTCTCCGATGGAGCGATCGACTCGGTCAGACTTGGTTATTAGCGTTGCTGGGCGCCGTTCTCTATTGGTTTTCGTTGCCACCGATGAAGTTCCCATGGGCCGGTTTTCTGGCATCGGCTTGTTGGGTGGCCATCATTGCAAAAGAATGTCCGCCGACGCGCCGCGAGTATTGGAGAATCTGGTTGGCCGGTGCCCTCATGTGGCTTGCACTATTGCAAGGAATCCGGTTGGCGTATTGGCCGCTCTACGCCGGTTGGATCGCCTTGTCCTTGTATCTGGCCGTCTACTTGCCGATATTTGTTGCCATGGCTCGATCTTTGAATCGTTCGTGGTATTTGCCATTGCCATTCGCAACCGCGACCGCATGGGTTGGCTGCGAACTGATACGAGCCTATTTTGTGACTGGGTTCGCAGCATGCATGCTTGCACATAGCCAAACGCCGTGGCCATGGATGCTGCCAGTTGCCTCGTACTTTGGAAGCTATGGCGTCAGCTTTGTCGTCATGTTTATGGGAGCGGTGCTCTATCAATGGCTGAGTTGGGCGATTTGGAATCGCGTTGTTTGGGAAGATGCGAAGTCCAGGCGATTTGTTATTGAAAACTCCATTTGCACGATGTTCGCGCTGGCTGTTGTTTTTGGTTCGATTTGGTCGATGCGGTCCCATGACCAGTGGATCGCCAGCCAAGAACCGATCAAGCCGTTGTGTACTGTTTTGTTGATCCAGGAGGATATGCCAACCCAATTTGATGGCAAGGCGGACGATATGGTGCTTGGATGGAAGCGGTACGAACGACAGACCGCGATGGCAGCCCGAGAAAACGCTTCGAAAGCCATCGATTTAGTCGTTTGGCCGGAAAGCACTTTTAGCGGTGGTCCGGATTTACAGTGGGTCGGTATGCCGTGGCTGGACTGGAATGAGAGCGATGGTTTTCCGCCCGATCTTGAGATATCCGACACCGAATTCATTGAAAGAATGAGGGTTCTCAAAAAGAACCTTCAGTACAAGCTACAAAGGATTTCAGCCCCCTTTCAGTCAAGTCGAACTGTGTTTTTATTAGGTACGGATGTTTTGAAAATGCGGACCGGGAAGTCGAGTAGATACAATGCCGCGCTCTGGGCGGAACCCAACCGAAGCGACGATTTTGAGTTCTATGCCAAACAACACTTAGTCCTCTTTGGAGAATACATTCCGATCGTTTCGAGTTTTCCAAGCCTCCTTAGCATGATTGGACTTGGGCAATTGGAAGCTGGCGATAAACCGACGGGTTGGCGATTGCCCTCCGGTGCGACCATTTCCACCAGCATTTGCTTCGAAAACGTCCTACCGCATCTCATTCATTCGCATGTGAGGCAACTGACAGCGATGGGCAAGTCGCCGGACATGTTGGTCAATATTACGAATGATGGATGGTTTCGCGGCTCCAGCATTCTCGATCACCACCTGAACAATGCGATTCTGGCGTCGGTTGAGAATCGGAGGCCCATGTTGGTTGCCGCCAACCTAGGTATCTCGGCCTGGATCGACGGCGATGGGAGAGTGGTGAGATCGCTGCCACGCATGGAGGCCGGGTCGATTCTTGCCGAGCCGATACCGGATGGCCGATGGGGCTGGTGGCAATCGGTTGGAGATTGGCCGGCGAGATTTTTGGCAATGGTTAGCTGCCTGCCATTTTGTGTTGCCGTGGCCAGAAGGGTTCTTACGAGACTCGTAACTCTTTTGGGTGGGACTATAGACACGGACTCCATGCAGCCGTCATGATGGAAAGTGGTGAGTTCGGTTTTCGCATTTGTCTCGCAAGCCATCGCGCCATTTTCCCTGGAGAAGAATCATGAAACGCCAACGACGTGAATTTTTGGCCGGCATCGGTAGTGGCATGTTTGTCGCCAGCATTGGGTCATCCTTGGCAATCGAATTGGGTCTGACGACCGCACGCGCTTGCGAAGCGGACGCCCCATTGAATTTCGGTCCACTCGAACCGCTGGTAAGTTTGATGCAGGACACTCCGATCGCATCGATTCAGCGAGTGCTGGTGGATCGCATTGGGAAAGGGGTGAGTTTGCAGGAACTAGTCATCGCCGGAGCCTTAGCCAATGCGAGGTCCTTTGGAGGCCAAGATTACAACGGCTATCACACTTTCATGGCTTTGGCTCCTGCCCTGGAAATGTCCAAGCAGTTGCCGACGGCAGAACGCCCCCTACCGATCTTAAAAGTGCTATTCCGAAACACGAATCGCATTCAAGAATGTGGTGGTCGCAAATCCGAAGTGCTTCATGAGTTGCACGTAGATGAGCCAGTCGGTCCACGTCCGGACGGTCCCGCCCTACAAGCTGCGACGAGACGGGCTAACTTCGGCGAGTCGGAAGGTGTTTTTGCCCGCATCGCCAGTGGCCCCGCCAACGAAGCCTTCAACCATCTTCAATTCGCGATTCAAGATGAAGTCGACGTTCATAGAACGGTATTGGCCTGGCGATCCTGGAAGATGACCGACATCGCGGGCGAGGCACATGCCCATACCTTGCTGCGCCAATCGGTTCGTTATTGTGTCGATTCCGAACAATCCATGCGATCCAAGGGCAGGAGCCCTTCGGGCATTCGAGAGTTGCTACCCGTTTTGCTTGACAACCATGGATTGCTTCATCGCAAGCCGGGCAGCCGAACAGCTTCCGATGTCGAGTTGCAAGCGTTGAGCCAAGTCGTATTCACCGGATCTCGAGAACAAGCCGCTCGGGCGGTGGCGTCTGCGCTAGCGGATGGGATGAGCATCGAATCGGTGGGCGAAGCATTGTCGTTGGCTGCCAATCATTTGTTGTTGTTTGATCCAGGTCGAAACGAGCAGCAGGCAAGTGTCGATAAGCCAAAGGGTAGCGTACACGGCGCTTCGGTTGGAGTACATGCATGCGATTCGGCCAATGCGTGGCGGAATATTGCCAGGGTCAGCGATGCTCGCAATCAGTTCGCTTCCTTGATCGTTGGGGCATACCACACGGCGGGACAGAGTGGACCAGCCGGTTCCAAGGAGTTGGCATACGTGACGGCTGCCGAGGCGTTAAGCATCCCGGACGAAAACGTGCTACGGCAGCTCGATGAGGCCATTCGTGGCCAGGATCAACTAGCGGCGAGTGCCTTGGCCTACCGCTATTTGAAATCAAATCGAGATCCAGCTCAGGCCTTCCAGACTCTGTTGCAATTTGCTGTTAGCGAGGAAGGGGCTTTGCACGCGGAAAAGTTTTATCGCACAGTTTTGGAAGAGTTCGAAACGACGCGACCATCGCTTCGCTGGCGTCATGTCGTTGCATTGGCACGAGTGTCGGCCAGCGAATATGGCTTCCCCGCGG
>JBBRJI010000259.1:0-7660 GCA_038219625.1 Pirellulales bacterium
GCCTCAAAGCGGTCGCAGGGATTACGGGCGTCGGATACGACGCATTTGCAAAGCGTGAAGTCAAACGGCGGCGTCGCCGAAACGTTGGGCTCGCGTTTGGCGCTGCGCTCACGTTCATAGCATTGCTTGCGTATTGGGACTACTCACGCACAAAGGTAAGCCATTTTGCATCTGTCCGCGATCGGTGGGGCGTGCCCGACGGAGTCGCACCGCTCACGCCGTCCGAGCGCACGCGTAGAGGCGTTTCATATCGCTTTGAGTCACGTGGATACAAGACTCGGAGGGTGGATCGAGTCAACAGCGTTGGCACGCCCGCAGAAGACTCTGAAAGCGGAGCTTATCGCACGGAGGTAATCTACCGCGAAGACGGTTCGGTCGAACGAACAATGCTGAAGGATCGTATGGGAAAGCTTGTGCTTCAAAAGACGTACTCCAAACCGGCCGAACCGGATGAAAGTGGCCGACGAGCTTGTACAGTTATGTTCCTTTCGCCAAGTGAATTTGCACAGACGCGGAAGTCTGATGCGGCACAATTAACAGTTGACCGTTCATCATCCGATGAAAGTACCAAGTCGGACATTACGGCACACCAGATAAGCTTCGATAACGTGGGGCGTATCGAGACTGTCATGTTTAAGAACTCGTACGGATCCGCGATAGCCGACACGAACGGAGTGTACGGGCAGCGGTACGAGTACGACGCGCATGGTCTCATCAGAAAGATCACAAACCTTGGAGTTGATGGCGACGCACTTCCCGATCGGCGTGGTGTTCAGTCTATTTACCGCGAATCCAACAAGTGGGGTGCCATAACAAAACAAACTTACTTTGACAAAGCCGATAGTACGTTTCTCGGTCCAGAGCACGTATCCACGTTTTTATACAGTTACGACAATTGCGGCAACCAGTTATCAAGAACTTGCTTAGGTACCGACGGCCAACATGTATTGCACAAGGAAGGGTACGCAGTCGTCGAAAGCAAACTAGACGAACATGGCAACGAAATCGAAGATAGATACTTGGATGTTGGGGGGAAATCGACGATTATCCAGACAGGATACGCAGTTCATCGACGTAAATTTAATTCTAGCGGGCGGCTTGTAAGTTCACTTTTTTTTGACGCCGACGACAAGCCGACAATTTCAAAAGAAGGTTACTCAGGCATTTTTTATGAACGTGATGACTATGGAAACTACACACGCAGCCAGACAGCGGGATTGGATGGACGACCAATCTTAAGTTCCATCGGCTTCGCTGAGTTGAAATCGGTTAACGATAAACGAGGCAATCCGATCGAAACGAGAGTTTTCGATGAACAAGGCAACCCTTGTCTAACAAAGTTTGGTATTCACCAGATTGTTCAAGTTTTCGACGAACGCAACAATCGCATTAGCCGGTCGTTCTTCGGCATCAATGATGAACCGGTTACGAATGCGGAAGGCCAGTCGCAGATTCGAACAGTCTATGACGAACGCGGAAACCAAACGGAAGAATCTTACTACGGAACTGATGGGCTTCCAATATTGTGCAAGGAAGGTTACGCCAAATTTGTTTCGCGATATAACGACCGAGGCAATTTGATGGAACGCAGGTTCTGGGGGCCAAATGGTAAGCCAGCTATTTTTCGCGATGGTTACGCTCGGTTTACTCAATCTTTCGACTCGAAAGGCAATCGCACCGAAAGAAGGTACTTTGATGGTGTAGGAAGCCCATGTCAATCGAAGGACGGTTACGCTGCGGTAACTTATCGCTACGATTCGAACGGATTTGTGACTCGCACAGACTACTTTGATGCCAGTGGACGTCCTACATTGGACAAGGACGGTCGCGCTCGCGTTACTTACATAAACAACGTTTACGGCGACACGCTTGAACAGCGTAGTTTTGGAAAGGACTATCTGCCAATAGCCGATTCGACAGGGGTGGCAGTCGCGAAGAGCAGATTAGACGATCGCGGCAACATAGTTTCCATAAGTTTTTATGACGCGAGAAACAAACCGGTTCTGCACAATAAATTGAAGAATGCACGAATTGACCTCAGCTACGATGTTCGGAATAACCAAACGGAAATTTTTTCTTATGGAACAGTAGGTGAACCGGTACTAGGTGGTGAGCAGTTGGTTTTCAAGCGTACCCGCGATTACGATGCTCGTAACAACGTGATTAAGGAGCTCTGTTTCGGGATCGATGGAAGGCTTTGTAGAAGTTCCGACGGTTGCGCGGTTCAACGTCTGGAGTACGATTCGCGAAACAACCGGTTACGCGCTAGTTACTTTGATGCTGACGATAAACCCACCACGAACAAAGCTGGGATTTCAGAAATACACAATCAATACGATACCTATTCGCGGCGCACCGAAGAGTCCTATCACGATCTAAATGGTAAGATAGTACTTGGTCAGGATGGTGTGGGCGTGTTGCGTATCCGATACGATTCGATTGGTAATGTGGTCGAACAAGTGTTCTGCGATATCGATGGAAACCTAGTCGACTCGAATTTTGGAATTGCGAGGTCTGAACTCCAGTATGATTCATTGGGAAACACCGTAGAGGCAAAATACTTCTCCGCTGATGGCCAGCCTGCGAACAGTACCAATTTATGCCATCGCGAGTCGGTTCGATATGACAATGCAGGTCGACGACTCGAGGTTCAAAGCTTTGGAAAGGACGGGAAGCCGTGTGTTTCCATCGGGGGCGTCGCTCGCTCTGTTGAGGATTACGACCGAAATGGGAACAAGACGAAAGAAGAATGCTTTGGTCCCGACGGACGGCCTTCACTTGGCAAAGGAGGATATGCTCGACTCGTAATGAACTACGATGAGGCCGGAAACAAGATTGGAAATAGTTACTTCGGCGCCGATGGGAAGCCAATCCTGTCCTTTGAGGGAATTTCAAGAGCCGAATATCGTTTTGACGAAAATGGTCGCAATGTTGAGATCCTCCTCTATGGACTTGATGGCCAACTTGCGCTCAGCAAGCTGGGTTTTGCAACCCGAAAAACAACTCATGATTCTAATGGACGTTTAACAGAAGTCGCATACTATGGCACTAAGGGTGAATTAGTGCGTTCGAGTTATGGGTATGCTCGTCATACATTTCGTTACGATGTACTTGGAAATGTTTTGGAGCATGCCTTCTACGATGAGCAAGGCTCGCTGACCCTATCGCTCGAGGAGAAAATCGCTCGTCAAACAGGCCAGTACGACACAGCGGGTCGACTGACGGAGAGCGCTTCGTTCGGAGCGGACAACCAGCCGTTGGTAAGCGATACAGAGCCATTTCTTTATGGCTATTCCTTCCGTCCCGATGGAAGCATCGCTGAAATAGTAGCTCGAAAGCTATCAACGGAGGCTGCCGCTGGCGGCGTGGAGCCTTCGTCAGCAAGTAAATGCACCATTCGGTACGACGAAAACGGTTCGATCTTTCATCATGAAACTCTTCATCCGATCGTTAGTTCGAAACGGGGGAGTGGCTCGGCTGTAATCGAGCGACAGCTTGCCGATTCCACTGGCAAACGTACAACGACTGAATACTTTGACGAGCAGAAAAGGCTTGCCAATGGACCAAATGGATGTGCTCGCGAAGAAATCACCCTCGATCCAGATGGCCGCGCGGTTCGAGTCGTCGCCTGGGATGCAAAAGGTGAAAAAATAAACACGATTGAAGTGGAGGGCAAAACGTTTCATGCGTCACGCGTTGACTTGCGCTATGATCGCCAAAATCGAATGGTGGAGATGTTGAATTTCGACGCCCAAGACCAGCCGGTTGTCAGTGCCGATACTCCGTACCATATTACATTTACCTATCACAACAGTGAGCAGATAGCAGAACAAACACACTATTACAGTCTCCCTCCGATTGCACAAAATGCTGACTTTCAGAAGCGTGTTCTCCGAGCGCAGATGTCCCTTGACGCGAAAGGACAATTGACCAATAAAAAAATCTATCGCGAATATAGTGGCTCGAAAGAAGCGGGCAATTTATTGCGATCCTATCAGCGAGCCGACGCCCAAGATCGAGAGTTGGAGATTAGCTTTTACGACCGATTTGACAAATTGGTCATCGGTCCAGGAGGATTCGCCAGACGTACGACCGATTATGATCGACGCGGCTTTGTCACAGCCGTCGCTTACTATGGAGTTCAGGGCCCCGTCGCGCTGCCAAATGCGGGAGGCGCAAAAGTAGTAACGGTTCGCGATTCGAAAGGCCGGGACCTAGAGACGACCACTCTAAGTGTTGACGGTAAACCCTCGCCTGGTGCCGAAGGCTACTCCACCGTCAAACGCGAGTGGGACCGCCAAGGCCGCCTAGTTGAGGAAGCGTATTTTCACGATGCACTTTCACCAATCGTAAACACCAAAACAGGGTTTGCGAAAGTGACGATCCGTTACAACGACAAGAGCAACTCGCAGGAGGCCAGATACTATGACGAACAAGGAGCGCCAACCAAATCCGTGCTTGGAATGCATCGCCGCGACACTGTCTACGACAGCCGAAAGAGGCTGGTCGAAGAGCGATTCTTTGATGCGGGCGGAAATCCTGTAAGGTCGAGCCAGGGTGCTGCCGGAGCAATTCGCAAATATGGAAGTCATGAGCAGCCGATCGAAACTCGATTGATTGATGAAGAGGGCCAGCTTTGCCGTTCGACGTTTGGCTATGCCGTGGTTCGCTTCGAACGCGATGCCGAAGGAAATACTATCCGCGAAGAGTATCTGGATGAAAAGGAAAAACCGGCTCCGCTTCTAAGCGAGGGAGGCCACCATCGAATCGACAGCGTGTTGGAGCCTGGAAAACGTCCGGTTCAGCGTACGCTGTACTACGGCACGGAAGTAAACCCCGAAGGATCCAAGGGCTTTGCAAAATTAATTGAGCGTTTCAACTCAGCAGGCTTGATTGATCATGTCGAGTGTCGAAACTCCAAAGATATTTTGACTCTTCGGCCGGAAGGCTACGCTGTTATGAACAAGAAGTATGACGCGAGAGGGCGCGTTGTAGAAGAATTGATACAAGACGAAAAAGGCAATCCAACTAACGGCAAAGACAATTACTATCGGATGATACAACGTTTCGACGGCGACCGAACCGTTGAGATCGCTTACTTCGACACGGATGGGCATGCAGCGGTCGGTCCCATGGGCTTTGCGCGACTTGAACGCACCACTGTTGCAGGCGCGAGTCTTCCGCGATGGTCTGCCGTCGATGCTAACGGCTCGCCAGCCAATGTTGCGGTTGTCATCGACTCGGTTGTACCGGGCGGTCAAGCGGCTGGTCTAAATCTAAAACCTGGGGACATCTTGATCGCATATGAAGAAATTCCAATTGTCTTCGTTTCCCAAATAATCGAACTCGTCGACCAGCCGGGTACTGACCCTAGAACGCTCCGAGTAGAGCGGGCTGGCGTGCAAAAGGACTTTACAGTTCAGCCCGGCAGACTTAGTGCTGTTCTGCGAACGCAGCAGAAAAAACCATAACTCGAAAAATAGCCGTTGTTAGGAGCTGATCGAAGTCTATGGTCAGCAAGGCGATCGAGAGTACGACGAAGCGATTGCAGCCGTAGAACGGCTCAAGCGCACGTGAGGCGGGATCACGCTGGTTGAACGTGAGACAGGCTCGAACGCCCGCAATCAGGATCGATTGAACTCCATTCTGAAGCATTTCCAGCTGGCGTCCGATGCAACGCCGATCATTTATGGTTGCAACCGAGCAATTCATTCAACAACTCCGGAGAAAACCTGGCAGGCACAAGGCATATGCTGGACTGGAGCTTGTCTTTCATGATGTCTCATCCGATCAAGCCCAGGCAGCGCGCGTCTCACGCCTTATCTCTCAGCATCGCGTGGCCGGGGCAAGCGTTCCGATCACCTCTTTATGCGACCAACTCGTCGTTGGCTTCGAAACAAAGGAATCGTTTGAGGCACGACTTCTCAAAGCCCTTCAAGTATGGACCCACGCTTGTCCACAGGCCAACGACGGGCTCAACCGATATCGACGGAGATGAGATATGCCTATCTTGGGTTGTACATCGCTGCTTACATGCTGGATGACGTATTAATGGTTTCCATCGTTATCTTGACGCTCAGCAAAAAGAAACTTCAGGAGTCTCAAGGGCGTTGGCTCAAGTTGTTCCGCGGATCCGCTGTCTTATTGATCGGAATCATTATGATTTTTCGCCCAGAGTGGCTGAATTAGCCTGCCGCGAGGCGGATTGACGCATCGCACCATCTTCCATCTCGTAGATCATGTCGAATACGTCCAGAGTGCGTTGGTCATGCGTGACCACGATCACGCCGGCGCCGTACTCACGTGCCACTGTTCGGAAGAGTTCCATGACCTGCTTACCGAGTCGGCTGTCGAGGGCTGCAGTCGGTTCATCCGCCAGGATGACGCTGGGATGATTGGCCAAAGCTCGAGCAATCGCAACCCGCTGTTGCTGCCCCCCTGAGAGCATGATGACGCGGTAGTCGCCTCGATCGCCAACACCAAGACTTTCTAGCAATTGCTGCGCACGCTTTTTTGCTTCGCGCGAACCGGTTCCATTGAGCTCCATGGCGATCTGTACATTTTCACGAGCCGTGAGGAATGGAATGAGATTCGACTTCTGGAAAACATAGCCGATATGTTGGCGACGAAAACTGCGAACGCTAACCAAAGGCTTGGGGCCATTCATCACGAGAGTGCCTCCAATAAAAATCTCTCCCGAGGTCGGCGGATTGATTAAGCCAACCGCAGTTAAGAAAGTCGACTTGCCTGATCCACTTGGCCCAAGCAGAGCTACGATTTCGCCGTGATGGACGATCATGTTGGCATCGCGCATGGCGACGACTTCGGTATTTCCACTACCGTAGATCTTGGTCAGATTACGAGTTTCAATGGCAATATTCGGCTCAGTCATGATTATGTCATCAACGCATCGTTGGGTTCAACCATCAGGGCTTTCCACATTCCGAGCAAGCTCGATAGTATGGAGATGCCTAGCACAACGAAGGCTAACTGAATCAAGTCCTCATTGGTTATGACAACGCGGCGTGGGAAGTATGGAAAGAGTTTGAGGCCAACGATGTATGCCACAGCATATCCGAGTCCGCCAAGTATCAAAGCCTGCTGGAGAATCAGACCGAGAATCACTCGATTTGGCGCACCGATTAACTTCAGCAGCGCGATCGAACGAATCTTATCAAGCGTCAATGTATAGAGAATCAGCGCCATGATGATAGCTGCAATCAGGGTGAGCAGAATACGAAACATACCAAGCTGGCGACGTGCTTTGTCGACCATTCCCTCTAAAAGCAACGCCTCTTGACCTGCCCGTGAAAAAACAGAGACATCATCCCAACCTGCGATGATTGAGCGAACACGGTTTGATTCGTTATGCGAAGTCAACTTGACCATCACGGCACTGAGCGCCGGTGTGGCAACAGCCGGCAGCTGGGATGCAGGTAGATTCAATTGCTGTGTGAGAAACGGTTGGCTTTGAAATAGTTCGTTACGTTCCCCCCGTTGATCACGCGCGGCCCTTTCTAACCGGATCGCTTCAGCGGGCGCATCAAACTGAATGGATTGCGAGTCCCATAGAGTAACAAAGGCCATTCCGTCTCCACCGGAACTGACCATATTCTGTGTCATTCCGACCACCGTATAGGCATCTTTGCCGAGATGGATC
>JBBRJI010000260.1:0-7653 GCA_038219625.1 Pirellulales bacterium
CCTGTGGCAGGCAATCCAACGCAATTTGTGATGTACCGGGCAGCCCGGGCATGTGGCGTGGATTGGCGATTTTTTACGTCCCAGGTCGAGGTGGACCAATTTGAAACCGCCTTTCATGGTGTTCAAGCTTTGGGGCTCAGCGGCATGGCACTTTTTGATCCCTTTCAAAGCAAAGCTCTAACATTGCTTGATAGCGTAACGGAATCGGCCATGTGCCTGGGAAAAGCCAACGTTGCTCGACTCGATGGCAATTCGTGGTTAGGAGACAATACACTCGGCACTGGAATTATCAACTGCATTGAACCATGCATCGAACCATGCATGAAATCAGAGGGGGGGCGGCTTTCTTCAGTCATTGTCATCGGCGACCCTGGAATTGCCAAAGCGATGCGACTTGCAAGTCCTGCGTTAGCCGAACGCATTGTGGTTGTTCCAGATGGGCTGGAAGCCAATGCCAAGCAAGACGAAGAGGAAAGAAAACAAACGGATGTCCTTCACGCAAGGGAATTGGCTTCGATTGAGGAATTTGCACAATCTGGTTTCAGTGTTGGCTGTTTGGTACTGGCGAATGTTCCGAATACAACCCTATCACGCCAAATTTCGGCCTTGTCTTGGAGCAGTTCCGCAAGTTCGCTGATTCTCGCCAACGCGTCCGACAAACTGCTGCGCCCGTGGAGAGATTCCGTGAAAGTCCACGGTGTGACTCACATTGAATTAGTTGATTTGATGGCTCACCAAGCGGCTGCCGATTTCTACTTCTGGACTGGAGTCATGCCGGCCATTGATTTGATCCGTGATTCATTCGAAGAATATTTGCAGTGGTAACCTCAGCCGCTATTACTTGTTATAGAATACCGTACCGAATCTCATTCTCAATCAAAGGATTTACGCCATGTCGTACGCAGAGGGTTCTCAGAAAAAAGGTAGTGGAAGCACTGTCGCTATCGTGATTGCAGTCCTGGCTGCATGTGCGTTAGGGTTTCTTGTTTGTGCAGGCATTCTCGCCGCCCTGTTGCTCCCAGCCGTTCAAGCCGCACGCGAGGCAGCTCGACGCATGCAGTGCAGCAATAACATGAAGCAAATTGCATTGGCAATTCATAACTATGAATCCGCATACAAATCCTTACCGCCTGCTTACACCGTCGACAGTGATGGGAACAAATTGCATAGCTGGAGAACGCTGATTCTCCCCTTTATTGAGCAGAGCGCCGTTTATTCGAGAATCGACTTTAGCAAGTCCTGGGACCATCCCGACAACGCTTTTGCATTAGAATTACAAGTTCCAACTTACATGTGCCCAAGTTCCAGTTTGCCAAAGGGCCATACGAACTATCTAGCGATCGTAGATCCCCAAAGTGTCTTCCCCGGTGAAACTCAAACAACCTTTCGTCAAATTACGGACGGTACGTCTAATACGGTCATGGTTTACGAATCAGATCCCGCCACAAGCGTTCATTGGATGGAGCCAAGAGATGGGGATATTGAAGCATTCGTAGCTGCGTTCTCTAGTACACATCGCCACAGCCATACAGGAGGAGCAAACTGTACTTTGGCTGATGGTTCGGTCAAGTTCTTTTCAAGCAACACCCCGCCCCAGACTTTGCGCGCGCTAGCGACCAAAGACCGCGGGGAGGCCGTCCCTTCCTATTAGACTAGTGCTTCTTCCATGCGAGATTTGGGGGTAGCGGAACTCGCCAAGAGTTTCGGTGGTTAGGACGAATCCACTGTGATTTACCTCTGGAAGTCGCCGAAAGCCTACGCGGCTTCCGCTACGCAGGAACCCCAACTCTTAGGCTGGATAGAGCAGTAGTGCCAGAGGGAACATAAGCAGAGTGCTCTCAGAAGTCTCTCGACTTCTGCTACGACGTATCACACCGATTTCTGAATTGGACCTCGCAAAAAACGATCGATAAATTTATGTTGGAAAAAGATGGAGCGACAACTGGTTCGGCTGTCGATGCTGGCTTCCGATGGGTTGCGGAATGGGAGAAACACGAAGCAACCTGGATCGCATGGCCTCACAATGAAAAGACTTGGCATGGGAAATTTACGAATATCCCGCATGTTACGGAACGCGTGGTTCGCACCCTGTCCGAGGTGGAGCACGTGCATGTACTTGGCGGTACGCCCGAAGCCACACAACAAGCTAGGCAGGCCTTGTGGGACGCTGAAAATGTTACCATCCATGACACAGCCACCAATGATTGCTGGATTCGCGATTTCGGTCCAACTTTTTTGTTGAGCGAAGACCGCAAAAAACTTGCGGCAACTCGATGGCGATTCAACGCCTGGGGTAACAAGTATCCCCATGAAAAGGATGCCGTTGCATCGGCAGAGATTTGCAATTTGCTAAATCCGCAAGGCAAGTTGCGAAAGGACGAAGAACCCGCGATGAAGTCTTTTGGTTCGAATTTAGTGGGCGAAGGGGGTGGTCTTGAAACTGACGGGCAAGGAACGCTCATGACCACAAGCAATTGCCTGCTCGCATCCACTCGCAACTTCAACTGGACCCGTGAACTGATTGAAGCCGAACTGAAACGAATGCTTGGAATCCGTAAAGTCCTGTGGGTCGACGGCGGTGCGTTAGCAGGAGACGATACCGACAGCCACATCGATCAATTAGCTAGGTTCATTCGCCCCGGCCTCGTGGTTGCTGCCGTCTCCTATTCCAGTAACGACAGCAATGCCGAAAAGTTAAGACTGCAGCGAGAACACCTCATCGAAATGACGGATGCGGCAGGACGTCCACTCGACGTTATCCCTCTGATGACCCCGCCGCCACGACTCATCCAGGGCAAGCGAGTGCCAGAAAGCTACTGCAATTTTTACATCGCAAATGAAATCGTCATCATGCCAACATTTGGCTTTCGTGAAACCGATGACATAGCCGCAGGAATCCTGCAAGATCTTATGCCGGAACGACGTGTGGTGTGCATCGATGCTTCCGACTTCATTTGGGGCTTGGGAGCGTTTCACTGCGCAACTCAACAACAGCCTGCCGTGGATTAAAGTATTAGTCGAGGGGCAGTTTTAAATCTACGTATAAACTGTGTGGCACGCTTTGAGGTACGTAGGGCGTGGTGAATCGCTAGAGTCATTTGCCACACTTCCCACGCCCACCGCTAATCGCGCTAATCGCGCTAATCGCTTTGGGCGTGCCACACGCAGTTCTTAGGATTGGTGGAATCTCCGCCTGTCCACCACGCCCATCGCTAATCGCGCTAATCGCTCTGGGCGTGCCACACAGTGGCGTGGTCTGGTTGTTTTCTGTTTGCTGCTCGCCTTATGCAAGGAGCTTGTGAACGACATGTCCCTTGACGTCGGTCAGTCGCATGTCTCGCCCCCCGAAACGAAACGTTGATCGCCTGTGATCGACCCCGAGCAAGTGCAACATGGTCGCGTGGAGATCGTGCATCTCCGTACGGTCTTCGATAGCCTTGTAGCCCCATTCATCGGTCTTACCATAGACAGTTCCGCCTTTGGAGCCTCCCCCTGCTAGCCATAAAGTAAAGCCGAATGGGTTGTGGTCGCGACCGTTTGCACCTTGAGCAAAAGGGGTTCGCCCAAATTCTCCCGACCATACGACCAACGTAGAATCGAGCAAGCCTCGTTGTTTGAGGTCTTTCAGCAAGGCTGCGATCGGTTGGTCGACGGCACGCGCGTTGTTTTCATGCCCCTCCTTGAGGTTGGAATGTTGATCCCAACGATCCGCGCCCACATTCGGGCAAGTCAGCTCAATGAATCGCACTCCGCGTTCCACAAGTCGACGTGCCATTAAGCACTCTGCCGCGAAAATCCGAGTCGGTTCATAAGCGGCATCCAACCCGTACATCGATTGGGTTGCTTTTGTTTCGCCGGTTATCGCCATCAATTCAGGAATGGCTGTTTGCATTTGAGACGCCAATTCGTAATTCTTGATGGCCGATTCAATGCCATCGTGCGTACCGAACTGGTCGCTCGCCAATTGGTCAAGTTCATTCACCAAAGCAAGTTTGCTGCGTTGACGCTCGACGGATTTTTCTAGAGGCTGAACATTGGCAACGGCTGTTCCACTGGGCTTGAACACGGATCCTTGATAGCTGGCTGGCAAGAAACCGCTCCCAAAGCAGTCGAGTCCACCGGGCGGTATTAGGCCACCATTGACGACCACGAAACCGGGCAGGTTTTGGTTTACGCTGCCTAGACCGTACGTGATCCATGCCCCCATGCTCGGTCTGCCCTGGAGTCCACTGCCGGTGTGCAAAAAGTAATTTGCAAAGGTGTGTTCGGGAAACTCGGAAACCATGGACCGGACTAAACACAGATCGTCGGCACAGGTGGCAACGTTTGGAAAAAGGCTGCTGACCGGCAGGCCGCATTCACCATACTGTTGAAATTTCCATGGGCTGGCAAGCACTTTGCCATTATTATTAAACTGCGTCGCCTCAACTTTGAAAAACTCGCCCGGATCTTTGCCGTTGTATTTGTCTAGCATCGGCTTCGGATCAAAGGTGTCGACTTGCGAAGGTCCGCCATCCATGTAAAGGAATATCACGGATTTGGCTTTGGCCGGATGGTGCAGTCCGTGGTCAGGCAAGCCCTTTCTCGGATCGGAAATGGATGCTTGGCCCGGTTCGCCTCCATACGCCGGGTCGTGCATCAAGGCGGCTAGGGCGGTCAGCCCAAAGCCGCTACCGAAGCGTTGCAGCAACTCGCGGCGGTTAACCGGCGTTGGTCGAAATCGATTGCAATGATTCATAGGACTTATCTTTGGAAGATAAACTCCTTCTTATTGATAAGGGCATGCGCAAAGTCTTCCCACAACGCTTCATCGCCAATCGCAAGTCCGTTCTGGGCTGCGTGCTTTTCTAAAAATCTTCGAGCCGCGGAGAGCTCAAAAACACTTGCCTCACGGGCAAAGGCAGTCATCATCATCCATTTTACGCGAGCGTCGACTGATGGCACTTCGTCCAATGGAACCGTATCGCAAGCCCGTTTGGCCCATGCCTTCGCGAGCTCTCCGACGAGAGGGTCATTCATGAGGATAAGGGCCTGAGCTGGTACATTGGAAACATTGCGGCGCCCCATCGAACTGAACGGTGTCGGCGTATCGAATGCGATAAACATGGGCGAAAGGAAATTTCGCCGAACTTCCAGGTAGATCGATCGACGGTTTGAGCCATCCAGCGGACCGCTCTTGCTAGGTCGACCGCGGCCGTCCATAAAATTAGTCAAATGAACAGGGATCGACGGACCATACATGCTTGGATCCAATCGTCCCGAGATACTTAAAAGAGCATCTCGGATCGTCTCTCCCTCAAGACGCTTCTGCGGATGATGGTGCCACAATTGATTCTTGGGATCCAATTCCATTGCGATTGAACTCGCTCGACTATCCATTTGATACGTCTTAGACAGCACAATCGTTCGAATCATTTTCTTAATCGATCGTCCCTCCGCCAGGAATTGGCTTGCAAGATGGTCCAGCAATTCCGGGTGAGTTGGTCTTTGACCAAGCGCCCCAAAGTCGTCGGTCGTGGGCACGATTCCTCTCCCCATCAGGTGATGCCAAATGCGATTTACGATCACACGGGACGTTAGCGGGTTGGTAGGCGAATTGATCCGTTCCGCCAATTGCAAACGACCGCTGCCGACCTCGATCGGCATCGCCTCGGGGCCATCCACGGCAGAAAGAAACCGACGCGGAACTAAGCGTCCAGGATTGGAGGAACTGCCGCGAATGAGTATATGTTCATCCTCCCCTGTTCCGTCCACCATAGCCATCGCCAAGCGAGAAGAGGTTCGAATTTGCTGTTGAAGTGCAATCCTTTCGGTTGTCCAATTTTCAACTATTTCGGCAATCGATTCCTTGGCCGTCGCATCCGCCTGAATGGCTATCTCGATTGTTTGAGCACATGCAGCGACTTTCTTGGAGAGAAGTGTATTCGAGTCTTCGATCGTCTTGAGTTGCTCAGGACTTGCTCCTTGAACGATAACCTCGACTTCCAGGAGTGAATCGACATCCGGGGTGAACTCCAAATGCAATCGGTGACCGATGTATCGATCCAAATTCAACGTGACCCATTGCAATCCGTCAACCTTGGGGATTCCGCGGACGGTTTCACCATGCAGAGGTCCCGCTATCAAGCGATGCGAATCAACACAAGCGACGATGTGGCCTTTGCCTTGGAGTCTGCACTGCACTTTGCCATCGCGAAGGGCAAAGGTAGGTGACCGCAACGTTCGACCGCTTCGGGGCAATCCAGCGATGCTGCTCTTCTGATTAGGGGAGTTGGCCTCTTGTTTTTTCATCACGTTCCAGAACGGGTCGCTGGCTGCGGAGTTGGATCGCGAAAATTCGAGTTTGCCCTTACCGTCCAATAAAGACAAATAGATTTCACCGACCCGCCGCGGTCGTTTCCCAAACAACTCTCCGTCCGATCGAAAATCATTCGGGGAAACGGTTGCGTAATCGACAATCAAACAATCGGAGATCGCTTGATTCCGAGCTGCCTCCAATCGCGAGTCAGCGAGTTGATGCAATTCCTCAACGGGTGCCGGAACAACTTTCGCAAGCACCAGGGACACTTGATTTCGAAAATTTTCATCCAACTCCGGTAGTTGTGTACCGATGTTTCGGTTGTGCTCCATCGCATCGAACGGGACCTCGCGATAATCGCTGCTTTGCAAGAAGCCGACAAGCGAGTAGTAGTCTTCGGTTGAGATCGCATCGAATTTGTGGTCATGGCAACGAGCGCAGGAAACAGTGACGCCCAAAAAAGCTTTGGACATGACATCGACCATGTTGTCAAACCGATCGGACTCGTCTTTTCGGATGTCGACGGGGGAGTGTACCCATTCACCGAGGTGCCAGAAACCAGTGCCGAGGATCGACTCATTGAAGTGCTCTGTTGGATTTCGGCGCGGCGATTTCAAGAGGTCGCCTGCGATGTGCTCTCGGACTAATTGGTCGTACGGAATGTCGGCATTGAGTGCCCTGATAACGTAGTCTCGATATTGATAGGCGTAAGGGGCATCGTTGTCGAACTCGTGCCCACGCGATTCTGCAAACCGTACCAAGTCCAGCCAGTGCCTGCCCCAGCGCTCTCCAAAATGAGGAGATTCAAGCAATTGGTCAACGAGTTGCTGTGTGGCTTGCTGGCTAGTATTGGCCACGTAACTTTGCACTTGCTCAGGCGTCGGTGGCAATCCAATCAAATCGAAACTCAGGCGTCGGACCAAAGTGGATTTGTCCGCATTGGCTGTGGGCTTTATTCCGGCTCCCTCCAGTCCCGAAAGAATAAAGGTGTCGATCGGACTCGTTGGCCAAGCTTGATCGACAACCGCAGGTGGCTGCGCGTTTTCAATGGGTTGCCACGCCCAATGGCTGTCCTTGCGTTTCTGTAGATCAAATACTTCGCGCACTGGGCCATCCGCGGACTCAACATCCTTAGGCCAAGGTGCTCCCATAGCGACCCAGTTCGTCAACTTCTCGATATCCTTGGCAGGCAATTTGCCTTTCGGCGGCATTTCAAAGGTTTCGTATCGGACCGCTTGTATGATTAGGCTTTCGTTGACGTTGGATTCAATCAATGCGGGCCCGGAATCTCCACCTTTGAGCATTCCTGGGCGAGAGTCCAGGAGCAGTCCGGCTTTCAGTCGACTCGCTTTGGC
>JBBRJI010000261.1:0-7585 GCA_038219625.1 Pirellulales bacterium
GAATCAATTAGGCCAGCACTTATACCCGGTGACTCCCCAGCCTCAAGCCTCTCCGGTTTACCCGATCTTGAAGTCGCTATACTCCCGAAAAGAGAAAAGCAATCCATATTCCAATTGCAACTACCGATCCAGCAAACACTCCTAAAACTGCGAGCGAGTAAAGCATCGGCAAGACATCCAACGGGTGCATTGGTGAAAGCAGATGTGAGATGTATCCACCTCCGACGGCTATGATTGGTCCGATGAACACCGATAAAATCGGCATCAGGATTTCGCGGCTTCGAACTTCTTTCGACTCCGTATTGGTCGAAGTTTTTGAGTTGAAAATAGTCGAAAGCACAAAAACAGTGGCTACAGTGACTAACAATACGACTATTAAACCCAAGCCGTTCTTTCGATAAATCAACGGGAGCCCAGCGACAATTCCGAGTACAACGCTAAATGCTAAAATCCTCAGCGGTCGGAGATTACACTTCTGTGGCGCGTCCATATTTGTGCGTTAAATCTTCCAGTGGCACATCGAATGAGAATCAATCACAACAGCCTCGAAGCGGATCAAAAGGCCAAATAGTTCAAGGCAATACGCTTCCCAACTTGATCCGCTTCAGTCTATCCGATCCTACAGTCGTTGTCTAATCGACTGGAGTCTACGTCCGCATCAATTTGCACCACCTTGTGGAAGTGGCCTTTAACTGGCTCCGGCTATGTCCACATGTGGATGGGAAAAACAGGTCGAGGTCCAGGTAATTTTTACGAAGATAAACTAGTCGTTCAGATCGCTCGGGTTGATCGCCTTCCGGATGGGGTTTCTGCCATTGTCGCAACTGGCGATCTCCAGGGGTACGAACACTTCAAGTACCAAAAGTCCGACTCGCTTCGATTGCTCGGCGAATGGCTTCCAGCCTTTCTCAAGGACTCGGTACTGCCAGAACTCAGGCTCCCTGCCGGAAAGATCGGAGTCCTCCTCGCAGGAGACCTCTACACTGTTCCCGATCTGGATAAGCGAGGCGGCTCAGGCTTGGTGACCTCGGTTTGGGAGTCATTTGGTCAACACTTTTCCTGGGTTGTCGGAGTTGCAGGCAAAAGACGCAGCCAGATCCTGTTTTGATGCATGATGGCCCAGACGTCCCGGAAAAAGGCAACCGCGGTTCGCCGAGAATCAGAGAAGCAATGATGACTTTAACAAGACTTCTTGTCATACGTGGACATGCCCATTGGGAGAATGCACTCGCTGAACTCTCCAATGGACTGCAGATTCTCAACGTAGATGCTCGCGTTATTATTCTTCGAGCAGATATTTAAGCATTACTGCGAATTGCGCGAACCGCAGAGAGCAAAACCTGTCTTGTTTTTCAATCAAATGCCGATGTGGCTCGACTGAGAAAGGCTCCTGCCTTGACTGAGTTTATCTCGGTTAGGGTGGTCCATGCTGGTGCGAATCCAGTCGTCGGCTCTGAAGTTTGAACTGCCTGTTCGGATTACATCAACCAACAACGAAACATCCGAACTAACACTTCGTTCAAATGATTTTGTCATGACTCGCCGTCGCATAACAGCGCGGCGAGTCATTTTCCTATTCCTGAAAACGTTTTGCTGCGAAGTAGCACCATCATGCGAAACTACAACCTAGAAGATTCCTTTTTTCAAACCAATGAGTAAACGACGACGAGGTTTCCCATCGGAAACCAAAGTCAAATGCGGTATCCGCGTCGTGCACGGCGACAAGCTCCTCGAAGAGAAGCTCGGTCGAAATGATCCGTGCCCATGTGGAAGCGGCAAACTGTTCAAACGATGCTGCCTACGTTCAGGCTGCTTTTGACGGTGCCAATCGCGACGAATACTTTTATGGAGAAGGATTGAATCTTCTCAATCAAACAGATTGCCTTGAAACTGCCGGATGGGAGTCCATGAGGGTCCTAAGGTAGCGATTGCTGGGTGACCAGCTAGTGAATGGCAGGAAAGTCTCATCGAGATGACTCTTGCCTGTCAACGTTCCGCGAACAACGCGGAAGACGGACGACCCTAGCGCCAAAAAGCAACTCTCTTCCAAACTTCGTTCCAACTTTACTTTTTATGTCCAACACCAATCGACTGACAGGTCAGCAATTTGTCAGTCGGTTTTCACGTTGCTTTCAAAGAGTTAGCCATGTCTATGCAATTCAGTTTCCTTGTGAATACGAAGAACGGCGCCGTTTAGTCGAGCGTCTGTCCAAGAAATATTTATGCAAGGCACAAACTAACTCTCGAACAGCAATGTGAAATCATGAACACTAAAACGAATGTCCAAACGACCGTCGCAGCAAGGATCACTGGGGAGGACATCCAACCCGGTGACTACGTAACGGTCTTAAATGAAATTGTCGAATTGCCATCTTTTTTGTGGTGCTGCTCAGGCTCTACGCTTCCGATGGATGAACCTGTACGCACTCGGTACATTCCGCGTGAGGCTGGACTACCATGCAAAGTCGTCACCGTCTGCTTGCCTTTTATCTATGCCAAACGTCCTTATGGGAAGCTGGCGACGTTCGACACCCGACAGCAGCAACTTGTTCGACTTGATCCTGCACGCGGCCGCAAAGTTTGGAAAGAAATGAAAGCCGTCATGACGTCAAGAATAGAATAGTCAGCGAAATAACTTCCGACTGCCGATTCGGAGTACATCCACCAACCTTGCCGTGATAGCGGGAGCTATCGAATGACGATTGTCGTCATGGCGCTCTGATCACACTTCGTCGGTTGTTTTTTGCGAACCTTAATTACGATTGCGGGTCCTTAACCGCAACACAAATAAATGAACATGGGGAAGCAGTTTAAGCAAAGGGCTTAACACTGCTTTGCGATACTCGTTCGACTGCCGGTTGGGATTACATCTTTTAGTCAGATGGCACAGTGTCAATGATACTGGCCGTTCTCAACTACCCTTCGTCGAACAGTTTTTAGTTTAGGAGATTACTCCAATGGTTAACAAGTCTCTTTTCGCGAGCATCCTGGGCCGACTTCCGAAGGCTGACGCGGTCAACGAAGCCGGAGGACTGGCGTACAAGCTCGAGCCGAAGCACGCGTTGGCGCAAGTTGCAGCTACCGGTACGTTCGGTAACGCGTTCTATAACACGGCTGAAACTCAGCTCGCTGAAGTATTGAAGTTGATTGATGAGGTCGACGACAACCAGTACTTGGCGAAGCTGGCGTTGTACGCTCGTGAGAAGGCGTTCATGAAGGATATGCCGGCAGCGTTGCTAGTCGCATTGTCTGTTCGTGATACCGAGCTGATGCACCGCGTTTTCGATCGTGTTGCCGATAACGGTCGCGTTCTGCGAACTGTGTTCCAGATGATTCGATCTGGCCAGTTCAAGGACAAGGCAGGCAAGGGCCGCATTGGTTTGTCGAGCTCCGTACAGCGAGCGTTCCAGCGTTGGTTGAACACCGCGTCGGTCGGAAAGCTGTTGAGTGCATCGATCGGTAACGATCCGAGCTTGCGGGATATCCTGCGCATGGCTCGGCCAACGCCGACGGATAACGCTCGACGAGCGATGTTCGGTTGGTTGACTGATAAGACGATCGACAAGTGGGCACCGGCGACGGAAGCTGACTTGCCGGCTGAAGTTCAGTCGCTGATCGCTTACCGCAACTCGGAAAGCGAAGAAGCGCAAGCGTTGATCGCTGGTGGGCTCGACAATGTCCGATGGGATTTGTTGTCGGATGCTGCCAAGGGACCGACCGTTTGGGCAACTTTGGCTCGCAAGATGGGACCGCAAGCGTTGCGTATGAACTTGAACACATTGCTACGGCACGGGGTTTTCAGTGTAGAGCAGTTGTCCTCAACTGCTTGTGCTGAGGGAGCGAATGAACGATTGGGACAATCGTTCTACTCTGGCATGGTGGACTACGTTGCAGGCCGGATCGCTGACGAGTCGGAGATTCGACGATCGAAACAGTTCCCGTACCAGTACTTTGCTGCGTATTTGAACGTGGATGATGAAGTTCCGCAGAAGATCAAGACTGCATTGCATAAGGCAGCCGAGATCGCTTGTGGAAACGTACCGGAGTTGCCGGGACCGGTTGTGATTGGTTTGGATACTTCCGGATCGATGAGCAGCGCGGTTACGGGAGCGCGTGGACGAGGTGCGGATTCGAAGATGCGATGCATCGACGTGGCTGCATTGTTCGCCGCAGCGATCCTGCGACGCAACCCGGACAGCGTGGTTATTCCGTTCGATACGTCGGCTTACGATGCCAAGATGGATCCGAATGATTCGATCTTGAGCATTGCCGAGCGGTTGGCAAAGTACGGTGGTGGCGGAACGGATTGTTCGCTGCCGCTGGTAGCTGCCAACCAGAAGCATGCGAAGCGCAAGTTCGCCGGCGTTGTTCTTGTTAGCGATAACGAGAGCTGGGTCGGAACGGGCCGGCACGGTTCGACCGGTGTGATGACGGCTTGGGAGGCGTTCGTTACCAACCAGCGAAAGTTGGCGGGTAAGGATGCGAATCCGAAGCTGGTCTGCATCGATCTGCAGCCGTACCAGACGGTTCAAGCTTGCGAGCGAGCTGACATCATGAACATCGGTGGCTTCAGTGACGCCGTTTTCAACGTGGTCAGTGGGTTCCTGGCGGACAACAACCAGCGATTCGTCGCCGAAGTTGAAGCGATCGAACTGTAAACGTAGGATAGGCATCCTTGCCTGTCATTTCGCAGGGTAGAAGCCTACGCCACTAAAAATCCAACGCCCGCATCTCGGACATCCGATTTGCGGGTGTTGTTATTTGATATATTCGAGATTTTGGAGCCATTGTCCGTGAGCGAAGACCAAGTTACCAAGATCAAGCAAGTCATCGTCGTGCGTCATGACTTGAAAATGCGTCGTGGAAAGCAGATCGCCCAGGGAGCGCATGCGTCAATGTCGTTTCTCTGTCGACGACTGCAAGCCCGAGGCTCCATCTCACTTAATGACTTTTCGCCCAACGAACGCACTTGGCTCACCGGTTCTTTCGCCAAAGTGTGTTGCCGAGTCAATAGCCAAGAGGAATTGATGGCGATTCACGATAGAGCTGTTGAGCTAGGACTTGAGGTTCACTTGATCACCGACAGTGGCAAGACGGAATTTCATGGCCAGCCAACTCGAACCTGCCTCGCAATCGGGCCGGATGAAGCGGGCAAGATTTTGTCGGATTGGTTTATCGATCTCACCGGATTTGCCGAGCGTTTCATTGCCACAGGTGATTCACACTCTTGCTAATTCTCTAAAGCGGCAAAGGCCGTTGGCTAGTCGCATTTGATCGGGAGTCTTGCAGTAAGGTGTGAGGATGGAAGGGCTACAAACCAGAATAACCAGACACTTGGCTCTGCTGGTGGCCACATTCAATCGATTGCGACTGTACAGAAAACTGATACCGCGAGGCGCATCCTCGGCAGACGAGCTCGTCATCGAGTAGATAACGACGGGTGCCTCTTTGCCTTGAAACTTATCCACCGTACCAACCAAGGCGGCCTTCGGGAGCGATTCTCGGAGAGCATGCACCTGTGCGTTGAACGGTGCCACCACCAAGATATCTACTAGTGACAGAGTCTGTAAGGTTGGAACGCCATTCACGTATTGTGCCCACTGGTGTTTTCCGTTGAGGAGTTGCTCGACGATACTTTGGACGACAGATACTTCTTCTTGGCTGCTGTTTAGATTGCCACTGTGTTCGACCGTTTGCAGAATGAGTCCACTGCCGACGAAGTCGGAATCGCCTGAAATCTCTTGGATTTGACACTTCTCATCGGTGCGTAGTCGGCTGTTGTAATACTGTTCCGAAGTAAAACGGCAGATATCTGGATGCAACCTCCATGTCTTTGGAAGGAACAACCCCTTTTCGTCGGGAATCGTTTCAGCTCCAGCGAGTATATGAGTTAATGCAGCTTGGCCACAGCCATGGGGATGTTGAGCCTGTTGGGGTTGATCAAGCTGCTGTGGATCACCAAGCAGTATGATATTCTTGGCAGCTTGTCCCGCTGCTAGAGCCATCGCCAATGACATCTGGCCAGCTTCGTCGACGAACAGGTAATCGACGATCTTATTGCTCTCAGGATGTGACCACAGCCAGGCCGTACCCCCTACCACGGCTCCATCTTTTAGCGCAGCCAATGACGCGTTGCGGTTAGCAAGTCGCTCAATTCCCGCTGGCAGCTCGCGATCCGCATCGGCTTGATGGGCCACGCGTACATTCGTACCCGCTTCGTTAGCTCGTTTGGCAACATTTTCCAACAAATTAAGGATGACCTGATGGCCAACCGCAGTCACGCCAACTCGCTTGCCTTGACGAACCAATTCTAGAATCAATCGACTTCCTATCGTCGTCTTTCCTGCACCAGGCGGTCCCTGAATTGCTAGGTAGCTCTCATCGAGATCTAGTGTTACTTTTAACGCTTTGTCAAAGGTGTCGTCCCCTAGGGGTGGCAAGGTGATAGTCATAAGTCGAGGCAGACAACTGCGGAGCATGTCGCTTCGTGCATCGTTCAATCCGCCGCGTTCCGCTGCCAACTGCCGACCGAATCGAAGTAATGACTGCTCCAACTCGGTTGTCTGGTAGTCCTTGAACTCAAAGACGGATGCTGGATGCTCGTTCTCAAGTTCCCTGGTTTTCTTGATGTCGATAGTAAGCTGAACGTCATCGATGGCAACTACAGTTCCAGACCTTTTTCGAGCTGTGTTGTATAGAATATCACCCTCTTTGATAATCGATTCTTGAGATGAGTAGCGATAACGATGCACTGGCAGAGTATTTCCTCGCCGAGGCGTCATCACGTCGACGAAATCGAGCCCTGTGAGAGCCCGATGTTCCATCAATAGGTCCTCATGTGTTAGCTCAGTAAGCCGGATGAGGTCACTCCACTTAATATAGGACTCCCGACGGAAATAATCGAGCATATGCGCAAAGAGCCAACGCGAATGTTGGCACTTGTTTTGTGGCAAGCCGTCAATAATGTCAGTGGTAAGCAGATTGAACACCTCTTCCACCTGCTGGGAACGCTCTCGCTGTTTCTCGGAAGCATTGGGATCGGCATCGACCTTTCGCGGTAGCTCAATCCCCTCATTAACTTGTTGTTCCCGCAGCTGTTCAAGCCATTCTCGAAGTCGGTGTGTCGACCTGCAATCGTCCTCATTGTAGAGCTGTACCACCTTACGATGCTGCTCTGTAATCAGGCTGGTAAATTCCAGCTCGATATATTTCTCAAGCTCACGCAACGACTTGGAGGCGCAATCGAGTTCAACCTGCCGACGAAAATCGTAAAACTGCTCGAGCTGCTTGATCGAGTAGCTTTCAACACCGGCTCTAACAGCTTGCCGTGTAACGGCATAGAGATCAACAAACTTCCCGGCACGCAGCAAGCTAGCGGTCTGATCTTGTCGCGTCGCATGTTTGTTCACCAGCCGTCGCAAGGCCGAAGGCTCATACGGGGCAAAGTGAAAGATGTGAAAATTGGGATGTTGCTGCCAATGGTTGTGCAGAAAATCGATGAACTGCTCAAACATCTGTCGCTCGGCAGTTCCGTCTAGCGCCCACAAGTGTTGATAGACAGGCTGGCCGGCCTGCAACGTGACAT
>JBBRJI010000262.1:0-7557 GCA_038219625.1 Pirellulales bacterium
CACCCAGTTTAAGCGTGCCACCCAGTTTAAGCGTGCCACCCAGTTTAAGCGTGCCACCCAGTTTATAGGTAGATTTCAAACTGCCCCTCGCCTTAGTACGCCAAAACTTCGTCCATCGGAGGCAAGCTCCGAGCGGACGAAAATGCTTTACAGCGTTGACAACGGGCCTAACAGGATTTAACAATCATCCCATGTTTGGAGATCTAGATAATCCGATCGGCGGAGCCAGCGGCTGCAATGTCCTGGTAAGGAGTCATGTCCAGGCCATCGATGAAACTGGTCAATGACTTGCTTCTTTGTGGATGTTGCAACTTCTTGACCGCTTTGCTTTCGATTTGACGAACGCGTTCGCGGGTCACTTGGAAAATCTTGCCCACTTCTTCCAGGGTGTACGCGTAACCGTCAGCCAAGCCGTATCGCAACTTGAGAATCTCACGTTCGCGATAATTCAACGTTTGCATGGCTTCGTGGATCTGTTGTTTGAGGGTTGCTTGATTGGTTTCGTACAACGGATCGTCATCACGGTAGTCTTCGAGAAATTCGCCAAAGAAACTATCTTCATGGTCGCCCACCGGTTGATCGAGCGAAAGTGGTTGGCGAGCCATTTTCAAAACGACCCGTGCATCGTCCAGCGAAAGGCCTGCTCGTTCTGCCGTCTCTTCGACCGAAGGTTCGCGGCCCAATTCTTGAGTCAGGTCCCGCGTCACCTGGCGGACTTTGCTCATCGTATCGATCATGTGAACCGGAACGCGGATCGTACGGCTTTGGTCGGCGATCGCCCGAGTAATGGCTTGGCGAATCCACCATGTTGCGTAGGTCGAGAACTTGAATCCTCGCTCGTACTCGAACTTGTCCACGGCTCGCATCAATCCAGTGTTTCCTTCTTGGATTAAGTCGAGGAAACTCAGGCCACGGTTTCGATACTTCTTTGCAATCGAAACGACAAGTCGCAAGTTGCCAGCGGACAAGTCACGTTTGGCTGCATCGTATTGAACGCGGTGCATTTGGACTCGTTGGCATCGTCGAGCCAATGTCTTGGGTGTTTCGAACGTGATTCGCATCAAGTAGAAGAGCTCTGCTCGAAGCTTTGCGATTGGCATCCCGTCCGAAAAACCAGTCGCTTGTGCGGCGTCGATTCGATCTCGCAATACCACCATCTGACTCTGAATCGTGTTCAACTTCTGAAAAATGGGTTCCAATCGGTTGGTTCTCAAGTTCATTTCTTCGATCAAACGAACGGCTTTGTTTCGGCGGCAAACCAATCGCTTCCACGCTTGGCGTCGTTCGTTCATAGGCAGGCTTTTGTCGATTGCTGTGAAGTAGTCTCCATGATTTCGCAAAAGCAGGTGGCGAAGCGTCTTGATATTGGGGCCGATGCGTCGCATGATCGCAATTTTTTCAGATGCGTTGGTGACGCTCACTTCGATCGTTCGATCCAAACGCAGTTTGCTATCGCGAACCTGCTCGAGCAACTTAGTTGCACCCTGTAGCATGAAGTCGCTAGCCAACATCCAATTGCGGTAATCGGTACGGGTCATTTCGATCCGTTTTGCAGCACTGACTTCTTCTTGACGGGATAGCAATGGAATTTCACCCATTTGCATCAGATACATGCGAACCGGATCTTCAGTGGCATCCACCGACTCGTGTCCGTCCTCACCGGGGAGAAAATCGTCGCCAGATTCATCCTCCAGAAGGCTTTCTTCATCGGCCGAGTGATCGTCATCAGCGTCTTCTTCTTCCTCTTCTTCCTCGAAGCAAAAACCTTCGATTTCGGCACCCAAGCTGTCGCGATCTTCGCTAACATAAGACGATCCTGATTTTCGGCCTGAGGATTTGTTGGATCGAGGATTGAATCTCTTGGTCATGGCTGGGTGTGCGTCTCGTAGGAGTTGACAAGGGTAAGATGCGTGGGTTTCGCATCAAGTTCCGACTGATAAAGGAAATAGATTGCATTCGGTGTGCCGACGGATTAGGAAGCCGGACGAATCGACAGTTGACCCTTGTTATTCGTTGATGCATTGAAAGCTGGACCGCAGCAGAATCATTCCCGTGATGCAGGAAATCCACACTTCGGACGTTTCCCAATCGCAACATGTTTCCAAAACGCTACACCCTGAAGTCGATATTTAGATGGTCGCGAAACCGCGGCTACCGGCTTTGGGCTAGATTTCCCATGGTGGCGGTGCTCGGCATCGCCCTAGTCGCCATTCCCGTACAGGAGTTTTTGGGAATCATCTGGTGCAGCCTATTGTTCATATGCACGGTCCTTTCAGCCACCAAAGCATTATTGCAAACCTGGGTTCGGCCGCAAACTCGGATGATTTGGACTCAGCTCAGCATCGGGCTTTCCATGGCACTTTTCTTCAGTTTCTATCACTCTCTGTCCCAGCGAGATGCCCAGCTTCGTTTAGACAGTTGGGAGAGGAGCTTGAAAGGATTCTCCCAGAATGATTCTCTTGCGTCCATTTCCTGGAACCCCATTGCCTGCCGAGGAATCGTCGATTCAGCATTTCGATATCGAAAATCGACTCTTCCCGGGAAAACCACCGACCCGAACGGGGTTGATTGGCAATCCATTACGACGATCCAGGTTGAGGAGATTCGCACGGATGGGGTTTGGGAACCCAGGTTGCTGCTCATGCCACTTAGTGTCGACGGAAGAATCGAAGGTCTTTTTCCCGGTGACCGCATTGAGCTTTTTGGACAATGGCGACTTCCCAGCCCACCTTCCAACCCTGGCCAGTTCGACCAAGCACGCCGCTTTGCCGAGCTAGGATATGCGGCACAGGCTAGAGCGGAGTCGGTCAATCAAATCAAGAAACGGATCCAGCCAACCTTCCTCCGACTAGATCGCTACCTGGCGATGGTTTCCGCCACGGCTCTGCGGTCCATCGAACGCTATGTCGTTTTGGACCAAGCCGAACTGACAGCAGCTCTCGTTCTAGGCCAACGCGAACAAGCAGAATGGCGATTGCAGGAAGAATTACTCGCTACCGGAACCATCCACATGCTTTCCATTTCAGGCATGCATATTGAAATGGTGGCGTTGTCACTGCTGCTGATCGGCATGTTGCTACAGTTGCCTCGCAAGCCTCTGCTTGTGGGCATATGTGTCTTTGTGATCGCCTACGGTTTGCTGTGCGGAGCCAACCCGCCTGTCGCTCGCGCGACGATTATGCTGACCGGGCTATGCCTAGCCCGGTTGATGGGATGGAACTTTTTCAGTCTGAATTTTCTGGCGTTTGCAGGCGTCCTGCTGATACTCTACAGAACGACGGTTGTCTTCGAAACGGGCACGCAGCTTTCCTTCATGGCGGTAGCCGTCTTGATATTGTCCACCCAATCGATGGTGCACCGAGTACCACCGCTCGAGCGACTCATCGAATTGAAATCTAGTCTTTCGGTGCGAAGCCTGCGACAGTTGCGGAAGTGGTCCATGGAAATGCTACGAACCAGTTTTTGGGTCTGGTTCATTACGGCCCCCTTGGTGTGGTCCGCCTTTCACGTTATCAGTCCAATCGCTATCGCGCTCAACCTAATCTTGTGGTTGCCTATGCTCCTGGCTTTGATGGCGGGACTGGGTCTAATTGCGTTCGGCTGGTTTCCACCCGTTGGTTGGCCCTTGGGGGTGATTTGCGGAGTCTCGCTTTGGTTCGTTCAACTATTTGTTAACTGGGGAGAGCAAATACCCCTCGGGCACTTTTGGCTGCGATCGCCACCCGCTTGGTGGCTATATGGCTTTTACACGCTGGGGATTCTTACCACGGTCTGGACTGGTGTCAAGAAAGCATCGAGCCGCCGCCGACTGGGCTTCGTGCTGGGAATATGGTTCGCATTTGGGCTGTCGATTGACCCGATAACGGATCGCTGGAATCGACTTCTTACTGGTGACAACGGCAAACTCTCCTTGACGTTTATCGATGTGGGTCACGGTACGAGCATCCTCATCGAGACTCCCGATCATGAGTCCTGGCTTTATGACGCAGGTAGGTTGGGTGATCATCAAAGAAGCTATCAAGTCATCGTCGACGCACTATGGGCGATGAAGCGTTCCAGGATAAAAGGACTGATCCTTTCCCATGCGGACTCGGACCACTACAACGGCATCGATGGGCTAACGAAGCGGTTCACGGTCGAACAACTGTTTTCGACAAGCAAAGTTTACTCGCACTCGAGCCCACTCTTGCAACAAATTCTCGCTGCGACCCGGCGCCGAGGTGTGAAACACATCACTTGGAAAAAAGGAGCCGTTCTACAAGGAAATGGCTGGAGCATGCTCGCATTGCATCCGCCGGAACAAGGTGTAACGGGAACCGACAATGCAAACAGTCTATGTGTCTTGATGGAATTTGCAGGCCGACGAATCTTGCTCCCTGGCGACCTTGAACCGCCAGGCATGCAAATGCTTGTTTCGCAATCGGCAACCTCTGTCGACGTTTTGATGGCACCTCACCATGGATCGCTCAATTCAAAATCCGACGCACTTTTGAAATGGTGCAGTCCCCAGACGGTCGTGATTAGTGGTTCGACTCGAGCGGTCTCGCCAAGAGTACTAGATGCATTTGCTGCCGAAGATCGCGAAGTCTTGGTGACAGCTCGAGATCACGCGATACGCATCGAGATCGCCAAGGATGGCTCCATTGTAAAAAAACACTGGGTGGCCAATCGGTGGATGAAACTATAGCTTATTCAAATCGCAAATGCTTCACCGACTCACCCGAATTTTGCAACTCGACCAAGGCTGCAATACCGATGTTCAAATGCGCAGTGACGAAACGTTCGTTGACCGATCGATCACTGGCCGATGTCTTGACCCCCTCGGGTGTCATCGGATTGTCGGAGACGAGCAGCAAGGCACCCTTCGGGATATGATTTGCAAACCCGACGACGAACAACGTTGCGGTCTCCATGTCGATGCCGATCGCTCGAGTCTTGATGAGGTACTCTTTGAAAACTTCGTCATGTTCCCATACTCGCCGATTCGTGGTGTAGACCGTTCCAGTCCAATAATCAAACCCCATCTTTGCAATGGCGGCGGACACGGATGCCTGAAGTCGAAACGATGGTAGCGCAGGAATCTCTGGCGGAAAATATTCGTTGCTGGTTCCCTCGCCACGTATGGCGGCAATCGGCAGAATGAAGTCGCCGATCTTCGTTTTCTTCAGACCACCGCACTTTCCAAGAAACAGAACCGCTTTCGGCTCGACCGCCGAGAGCAAATCCATAACGGTCGCAGCCATCGGACTTCCCATTCCAAAGTTCAGAATGGAAAGATTACCCGATGTCGCCGATTGGATGGGAAGCCCCTCACCGACGACAGGAACGCCAAAACGCTCGGCAAATACCTCAACGTACTGGGAAAAATTGGTAAGAAGAATGTACTTCCCAAAATCGGGGAGCTCACGACCCGTATAGCGAGGCAACCAATCCCGAACGATCTCGTCCTTTTCCTTCATCCGTCAGGCTCCAGGGGCAGGCTCCAGGGGCAGGCTAAAGCTTAAGGCTAAAGGTTTAAGACTTACAGACTGTTTGATCAATAACTGTCCGATTTCCCGTAGCGGAAGTCGCCAAGACTTTCGGAAGGAGCGGGCGCCGAAACTCTTGGCGAGTTTAACTACAACACTAATTGATCGAGTGATCCTCAAGCGTCAAGCCTTAAGCCTACTTACTTCTCGCAATTCCCGCTTCGGCCAACAGCTTTTGTACTTCCTCTGACTTGCCCGGGAGCTTGTCGGCGATTGCCAACGCTGTTTGCTTCGCGTCCTCTTTCAGCTCCTCAACTTTCACGGCCTTGATCGCAATCTTAAGCATTTCGACATCCGGAAAAAGTTTCAAAAGTTCTAATACCAACTTTTGCTCGGCAGGTTGGCGAGCCGCATCGAACGCGTTCTGGCACATCGTAACTCGCTCAGGTTGGCTCTTCGCAAACTGCTTCGCCATTCGAAGATAACCCTTAAAGAGTCGTCCTTGAAACTTGTCTGTAGGTCCGTTCTTGACCAAGTCCAACAACACAGGTGCAGCGTCAACCGTCAACCATTCACCCAGTAACCGACTGCTGGCATCTCTTAACTGCGGATCGGAGCTCTTGGCTGCCGCGTCCATCGCTTCCAAGGATTTGGTTCCACCCACAGCCCCTAACACGTCCAGCATGGCACTCTTCGTCGGTATCGATGCCGTATCCATGGACTTTACGATTTGAGCAGCGCAAGCCTCGCGATCGGGCATGCGGACTGCCGCTGTCTTGAGGGCTTGCTTGGCTGCCTCAAAATCCTCTGCAAAACCTGGACGTTCCACTTGTGAAATCAGCACCGAAAGGCTCTCGGGCGGAACCGTCGCTCCGAGCGACTTGAGGGCGGAAGCACGTACCGATTTATCCGAATTGCTCAACGTCGCGACGAGTTCCTTGGTCGCTTCAATGCGTCTTTGTCCCACCACCGCGATCAAGACGGAAAGTACTTGGCTCTCGGCTTTCGGAAGCCGAGCTAGGATATCCTTATTGATGCTTTGGTCTGGCAGATCCGCCAATGCAGTCAAAGCGGCATCGGTTAATTCCGCATCTTGTTCCCCTGCGATTCCAACGAGAGGCGAAACGCAAGTTGCGTCACCGACACGGGCAAGGGCATTGATGGCTGACAATCTTACTGGTTTCGGACCTGCGGTAGCGGCTTTCACGATAGCAGCTAAATTGACGGTTGCTTTGCGATCCGCCATGGCTTGAATGACCAATCCAGCTCGATCCGGTGTTGCAAGTGCCAGTTCGGCGGCCAAAGCACTATCGACCTCTTTTCCAGACATTTCACGGGCCGCTTTTAGTGCAACTTGGAACAGCACTTTTTCTGGACTTCGAAGGTTTTCCAGCAAAAGCGGGAGACCATCCTGCTTCCTGGCGAGAATGGCGCCGCGCGTTGCTTCAACAATCCTTTGCATTGGCACATCCGCTTTGCGTACGTCGTCGTAAATGGAGGCCGCAAGTGTCGCATTGCCCTCCTGAATGGATCGCTCAGCGCAAAGGACACAGCCCTCTGCTACAGCCGAACGAACATTCGCAGGTGCACTTACGATCGCCTTTCTAAGGATCTGTGTGGCGGCGGCATTACCGATTCGTCCGAGGGCCACAGCCGCTGCCGACGCAACCTCGGCGTCCTTGTCTTTCAAACGAGTGCTCATCACTTCGACCGCACCCGAATCTCGGCGGACACCAATCGAATTGATCGTCCCGATAAGCAGCTTTCCTTCCAAGGACTCACTCGCTTTTCGCAGTGACTCGTCGACCTTCGCCCCCGGGATGACTTCCAACGCAATCCGAGCCCAGGATGCGAGCTTGTCGTCCGACAAGAGTTTGACCAATTCCGGTGTTGCTTCGGCTGTTCCATAGATGGCCAAACGCTTACATGCAATGGCTTTGTCGGCGCCTGGGCTATCCGCGGACTTCAGAACGCCAATCAAGTCGCTCTCTTTCTCCATGGTAAGGACTTGGCACAAGCCGATTCGGCTCGAAGCGATTGTCATCGCCATACAAGTTGATAGGAAAAACAAACCACGTTTTAATCGTCT
>JBBRJI010000263.1:0-7547 GCA_038219625.1 Pirellulales bacterium
GATTGAAACGGTTTGGAGAGTGGGGTTCGATGTTCCCGTTATATCGATGCCATCGTTCTCCCCTTTGAGGATACGTGTGTTGGTGACCGTCGGGCTACTGCCCCGAATATTAAGCGCTGCGGTTCTCCCGCCCCCATGCCCTGGTTGGTACAGGTTGCCTGCGTAGCGAATTTCAACATTGTCCAGTTTTGATGTCGATGAATCGAGGTAGAGTGATTCCCATTGGCCAGGGGCACCTGTGGTGGCTGTGCCATCGTTGTTCGTGTCGCCACCAGCCGTGTCATCAGCTTGGCTGGTGAACACGATTGGTTTAGAAGCCGTTCCGATCGCAAGTAGAGTTCCCTGGGCTTGAAGGAGAGAGCCTTGCGACAATTTGAAAATCGTACCTGGAGCAAGGTTCAGCGTTGTATTCGCAGGCACAATTAGATCGCCATTGATGTGGACTGTCGCGTTGTCAAAATCCCAGGAGCGGTTGCCAGGTATACTGCCAGGCTGAAGATTGATAAAGCTACCACCGCTGGTTAGAAGACTCAGTCCTTTGTAGGAAGGAGTGGCTGACAGCGCTTGGTTAATGGCGACATTTCGAGTTCGCTCGATGGAAATCGTATCAAGAACGGGAGAAGTATTTGCTTGAAATTCGAAGCCGGTGGAGTCTGCGTCCGAAAGCCGAATATGTTTGAAGTTCTGTAAGACTCCCGAACGCACCATTACACTTGAAACAAGACCACCACCATGGCCTGGATTGTACAGGTTGCCTGCAAAGCGAATATCCACATAGTCGAGGTTGACATTAGACGAATCGACATAGATCGATTCCCAATTGCCTGCCCTCGGAACTCCTGTCGCAGCACCCGTGAGGTCTTCTCCGACCGAATCATCCAGGACGCTTGTAAACGTGATTCGAGACGCACTGTTTCCAATCGCGTTGACCGTGCTCCCTTGCGAGAATTGAACGAATTGCCCCTCTCGCACTTTGACGGTAGTCCCCGGTGCAATTGTAAGCTGCACTCCGTTTGGAACGTTATAGTCGCCGGTAACCTCAATCGTATCGGACCAAGAATCGTTTGCGGCAAGTGTGCCGGATACCTGCCGGGCCATCATCCGGCGGTCCTCAAGCCCCTCGAGGAGCAGTCGTCGAAAAAGCGTTCGGTTTCGCCGGAAATGATTGAATTGGCAAATTAATCTCGCAATGCGGCGAGCAAAAGGTCGTGTAATCATGGCGTAGATCGCTTTTATGGTGCACTTTTACAATATCGGCTTACTACTAAATTAACTGCAAACCTAAACAATATTGCAGAAAGTCAGTAAAAAGTCTAAGGATTCCCTGTCCCATTTAAACGGCCAATTGTAAGTTTCGTCGCTCTGCCGGTGTCTAATTGCTATTCCACAGTGGATAACGGCGTCATTCGGGTGATCCAGGGATTTTTGAAACGTGCTTCTGATGCCCGAAGTGACTTCATTGCATTCTAAAAACAAATCGAAGATCGCATTGAGCCCCGACCTCGAAGCGAGCCTGATTGAACGCCTCAAGCGGCAAGACTCAAATGCCTTCCAAGACCTAATCAATTTGCATGGCGATTCGATCCACAACCTGGTTGGACGGCTCATGGCTTTTGACCCTGAAATGGAAGACGCAATCCAAAATACATGGATTCAGGTTTGGCGGAAGATCGCTACGTTTCGAAACGAATCTTCGCTTAAAACCTGGATCACCCGTATAGCGATTTTACAAACACGCAATCAACAGCGATCCGTTAATCGATGGATGCGTCGCGTACAGGATCGGTGGCAGACGGAAAGTCCTGATGGGAACGCAAAACCTCTCGGTGAACGCAACGAAGACCCGCGATGGGATTTGGTGCAAGCAGCTATGAAACAGTTACCTTATCGAGATCGTGAAATTTTGGTGCTGGTCTATTTGCAGGGTAACACCGTCCAAGAAATTGCCCGCACCCTGAATGAAAAGGCAAACACACTTGAAGTGCGACTGCACCGAGCTAAGAAACTTTTGAAAAAAATGATCGAAGGGGCGAAGGCCAAACTATGAACAAGTCGGGGCAATCAGAACATATTTCGTCGTCGATTTCGGACGAAGAGTTGATCCAAGATCTAACGTTTTGGGGGGAAAGGAAACGCACCGATTTGCACTACAATGCAATGGCAATTCAACGCCAAGCTTATGACAAAAGTCGCAAGTCAGTCCGATTGACAATCGCCGCCTGCTCCGTCGTTGCAGCAACATTCCTGTCTATGGCGTGGCTTACGAATTTCAAACGTCCAGATGCTTCTCAAAGTGAGGTAAAGCAAAGTGAAGTCGCAATGCAAAGAACTCAAACCGATCCAGAAACCGAGCTTTTGATGAAGTCGATAGTGCAGCGAACTCATGAGATTGGCTCCCGAATCGAAGTCTTGAATTCGCGACGAGAACAACAAATTCTTGCAACGTACGAAATCCAGGAGCTCAATGCAAGATTGCGGAACTTCAAGCGAGTTGCTTTACGCAACGCAATTGTCCTTAACCAGATACCTTAAATCCATAAAAGGCAAAAACATGAATCGAAACACTGCATACAAGTCCCTTTCCACCGGCATAGGAATTCGATCGCGAATCGTCATTCTTATCATGTTCGCATTGAGCTTTCATGCGAGGGCTTCCTATGGACAAAGTGAAAAGGGTTATGAATCATTGCTCATTTCCGATGCGTCGATTCCGGATTTCCTTGCTTTGGCAAAATCGGATCCGGCTAAGGAGAATTCGATCAAAATCCTGCTCAAGATAAAGAAGGACTCATTGGAGGGCCGTTTGACGCAAGCCGATTTGTCATTGGAGCGAGTAAATCGACGAAAAGAAAAAGCGGAGTCTTTTCTCGAACTTTGGCGCAAAAGTATCGACGATAACATGCAGCAAACTCAAATGAAGTCATCGGTATTCCTAATTTCGCGAGCTGCAGCCGAGCAACTCCAAATCGCGGCTCAATTGGAATTGCAAAAGGTCTACTGGGACTTGGCATCGGAAGTTGCGTCGTCGGAGATGGCGGCAAAGTTAAGAAACGCGGAATCCCAAACTGAGTTGATTGAACGACAATTGGCGAAAGTCGAGTCCAAGAGTATTGAAGAAGAATTTTATTTCGCCGAGAAAGAGCTTCAGCGCACGGAAAGCATGGAGAAGAGAGGGGCGATAGATACTCTTGAGGCCGATAGAGTAAGGCTGTCGGTCTCCAAAGCGAAGAACGCTCTGGCGATCCATCAATTGCGAACCCAAATCGCTGAGGCGCAGCACATCGCTTTGAAAGACACGAATAGCGTTGAGTCCGAAACCCAAATCCGAAGACTAACATCTCGAAAGGACCAGATCGAGAAATACATCGGAGAGCTAGTCAGCGCAATGAAAGACCTCTACCCTCGCGAAGAGCTATTGAATCGTGCCGACCGTATTAATCAGACCATTGCAACACTCACCAAGTTGGTAGATGAAATGGAAACCAAAAGGGATGAGATCAATGGACTTTTGAATGCCCTCAATTCCGAAAAAAGCGAAGAAAAGAAGAAGTAAGAAAAGAAGAAGTAATGAGTTATGGCACTTCTCGACTTCTCGATGGGCGAGCGACACCATTCCAGAGCGAATCTTTATTCACGACTTATTACGAATGCCGTCGACTATAGCTCAGGGTAAAATTGGATACCAGCGATTAAGGACGGTTCGCTCACTAATTGTCGTAGCGAAACTCGCCAAGAGTTTTGGTGACTAATTGTCGTAGCGAAACTCGCCAAGAGTTTTGGTGAGCGCTCATTCCGAAAGTCTTGGTGAGCGCTCATTCCGAAAGTTTTGGTGAGCGCTCATTCCGAAAGTCTTGGCGACTTCCGCTACGGGAAAATTGGACAATTATTGATCGAGTGGCCCTAACCTTCCCCGCCTGACTCTTTGATCACGAAGCGGGCCTGCAGTTTGGCGACCTCGTGAGCTAGGCCCGCTTGTTCCACACTTTTGAGCACTTCGGCGAAGTCCTTGTATGCGTCGGGGGCTTCGTCGACGGGATAGTTACGGCAGTTGCTGATCACGTCTGCGTTCTCAAGTGATGTCTTGACCTTCCTGGCGTCCAACGTGGCTTTCGCTTGAGTGCGGCTCATTCGACGACCAGCCCCGTGGTTGACGCTAAAGGCAGTGCGGCTCGCGCCAGGTTTGGCCACCATGACCGACGATCCATCTCGCGGATTTCCCGGCAAAAGAATCGGATGCCCTGTTTCAAAAAAGGGGGTTCCAATGAGCTCGTCGTGCTTAGCTGGAAAAGCCCGCGTCGCTCCCTTGCGATGAACCCAGTTTGATTCACCATCAAGTCGCTCGCGCCGCACGATATTGTGGCTGATATAATAAACCATTTCGCCACTCGTCCCGGGAATCACTTTGTTGAACGCTTCCAAAACGATCGCATTGATGATGAGATGGTTCACCGTCGCGAAGTTGGCACCCAACGCCATGTCCATGAGATATTCGTCTGCTTCGGGTGTTCCAAACTCGGCATAAACCAACTGGGCATCGCCATTTGGATAAGCTCGACCCCGTTTGCGAAACTTGGTTTTGAGGGAATAGAACTGATTCGTTGCCAAAGCATGACCCAGTCCTCTCGATCCGCAATGCGACAAAAAAGCAACGTGCCCGTCTCGCAATCCAAACCCATTGGCGAGCGACTTGGCCTCCTCCGTCTCTGCTACGCGAACAATCTCGCATTCGCCAAAGTGATTGCCCCCTCCATAAGACCCGAGTTGCTTGCACTTGTCACTGAAGTCCTTGATCGCATTCTGACGAATTAACTTGTGAAGCCGATGCGCAAGCCGATCATGGTCGCCATCGGTGGACGTGTGCTGAGCGTCTTCGCAGCGATCCAACCAAGATGTTGGAATACCAAAATGCTTAAGAACTTTTTTGGAGCCGCCGTGCACTGCCGCTTCGAATCCGGACTCGTCGTTAACCGGTCGGCCCCTAGCCACCTTTCGCTTGGTTGCCAATCTTGCCTCAATTTCGCGTATCAGTTGCCTCCGGACCGTTGGGTCCACAATCGCTTCCTCAGGGACATCCGTTTGCAACAAACTCATCGAACATTTAATGTCGACGCCGACCGGACTGGGATAGATGTGCGTCGGCGAGACGAGGACGCTGCCGATGGGAACTCCGTACCCCCAGTGTGCATCTGGGTTTAGGATAAATCGGCTGATGCCAGGAGAATTGGCGGCCGCGATGGCTTGAACGAGACAACTGTGCCCAAACGATTCCCGAATGGCAGGGGAACCGATCACTTCGATGTGAGGACAATTTTCGCCAAGCTCGATTTGGCCGGTGGCTTCGCCGGTGATTCGAATGAATCCGGATGGGTCCATCTCACCGACTTGGTTGTCGAGATCAAGGTTGTCGGTGGAACACACCGCATGGGGCGATGCTACCGGTTTTTCGTTTTTTGGATTCACTCGTTCGTTCATGGCGAGCACTGACACGCGGGACCAAAAAAGGTTCTACTTTACGACAAAATTAACCATTCTTCCTGGGACCACAATCGCTTTGACGATCTGTTTTCCGTCTAGCCACTCGGCAAGCTTTTCGTGGTTGCGAGCCGATTGTTCCAATTGCTCCGAGTTGCTGTCGGCCGGAACAATTAGCTTGGCTCGCAGCTTGCCATTGATTTGCAGCGGAACTTCGATCTCACTCAGGCGTGTAAGAGCTTCGTCGTAGCTAGGCCACGGTTGGTACGCAATCGATTGCGCATGACCCAGCGATTGCCAAAGCTCTTCGGCCATATGCGGCGCATAGGGTGATAGCAATAAAACCAATGATTCCATGCCCTGCTTAGGTCGGACAGCCTCCTTGGTAAAGAAGTTTACGAACTCCATCATGCGAGCGATGGCCGTGTTGAAGCTGAGCGATTCGATATCTCGCGTAACCGCCATGATCGTACCGTGAATGATTCGGCTCTGTTCGGTGGTTGGCTCAACGTCCTGTATGGAGTCGACCAAGCGATTTTCCTCCGCGTGGGAATCGATCATCAATCGCCACACTCGATCGAGGAAGTTTCGGACACCGTTGACACCGGTGGTACTCCAAGGCTTGGTCGCTTCGAGCGGCCCCATGAACATTTCATAAAGCCTTAGCGAATCCGCTCCATATTCCGTGACCACGGAATCCGGATTGACAACGTTCCCACGAGCTTTCGACATCTTGTGAGCACGGCTATCGATTCGTATGGATGGGTCGGCAACCAAGACGAAATTGTCTCCGACCTTGGTCACGCTACTGTCCGCTACTGAGACTTGATTGAGCACTTCTTTGGTGATGACATGCACGTAGCCCATGTCTCCTTTTTCGGTCTGAGCAGTGCTGATCCACTTTCCTTCGGTCGTTTGGAAGCCAGTATATTCGACTTCGCCAAGAATCATCCCTTGGTTGACCAATTTATGAAAGGGTTCCGTATGCGAAACGTAACCGCGGTCGTAGAGGACTTTGTGCCAAAAGCGGGCGTAAAGCAAGTGCAAGACGGCATGCTCCGCGCCACCGATGTACAAATCGACCGGCATCCACGCTTTTTCCTTCACACGATCGACGATTGTCGAGGCGTTTTTAGGATCAATGAAGCGAAGGTAGTACCAACACGAGCCCGCCCATTGGGGCATGGTGTTGGTCTCGCGTCGATAGCGTTTTCCGTCGATGGTCACGTACAACCAACTATCGTCGGCTTTGGCGAGCGGCGGTTCCGGCCTGCCGTGCGGTTTGTAGTCTTCCAATTGAGGCAGATCGACTGGCAAATCGTTTACATCTACCGCCCGGATGATGCCGGTCGGTTTGCCGGCCGAATCCAGCTCGTGCAAGATCGGGAACGGCTCGCCCCAAAAGCGTTGACGACTAAAGAGCCAGTCTCGCAATTTGTAATTGATTGCCTGCCTGGCAATCCCGCTGGCGGTCAATTCCGCAATGATCTTTTCTTTGGCTTCTTCGGTACCGAGCCCATCGAGCGAGCCGCTATTCATCGCTAAACCATCACCGGTAAAGCACATGTCCCCACGCAATATCTTGTCGCGATCCGGTTCGTTCGGCTTGGGAAAAACAACGCATTCGATGGGAAGCTTGAATGCCTTGGCAAACTCAAAGTCGCGATCATCGTGGGCTGGCACGGCCATGATCGCGCCGGTACCGTAACCGATCAAAACGTAGTCCGCGATCCAAATCGGAATCGGCTTGAGCGTGACCGGATTGATGGCGAAGGCACCGGTAAAAACCCCAGTTTTCTTTTTGTCGCCGTCGGTTCGATCTCGATCACTCTTGAATGCGGCAGCGTCGCAATACTTTGTGACGGCTGCTGCGTGATCCGGAGTCGTTATGATCCGAACAACTGGATGCTCCGGAGAAACGACCATGTAGGTTGCGCCGAATAGCGTGTCGGGCCGAGTGGTGTAAATCCGGAGTACATTCTCAGGGATGTTGTCCGGATACGGTTGGCCAACGCGGCTCGCCTGCCACGCAGGAAAATCCAACTCGGGGAGAATTGGGAAATCGACTTCGGCAC
>JBBRJI010000264.1:0-7524 GCA_038219625.1 Pirellulales bacterium
GTTGGATACCAAAGGCTATCTAAAACGACGCTTGGCAGAAGAGTTGAATCCACGACGCAAACTAAGGGAGTTTCCACTTGCAGATTATGCGGACTTGTTTTTTCAAATTGGCCTGAAGGAACAGGGAGAGCTCGTCGAATCTCATCTCATTGCCGAAGTGAAGCGGCTAGAGGCAGATGAAGGTGATAGCGTTTGGACGCCACTTTTCTTTCAATGGATCGTTTACAACGAACGCGGCAAAGCGATTTACTACTGGAAGGAATATTTAGTTCGTAACCAAGGACATCATACCAAACCCAAGCAACTCGGAATTACCTACCAGTCCTTCGACGAGAAAGTACGACCGTTTGAAGTGATGTACCCGGATCTTCCACAGTCTGCTTCCTTGGTATTGGAACACCTCCTCTCGCTTGCCAGCACACCAGAACTAGGAGTCGAAATAGACGACGCTGACCGGCGAAGCAAAGCGATCGGGTTGGCGGTCGACCAGTTAGAGGATCTCCACGCCGGGCGATGGCCCCGTGATTGGCATGGACGACAACCACTTTTGGAGCTTCGAAAAGCAGTCCACCTGAAATCGATTGAGGCGGGAAATTCCAGTGATGTTATGATCGAATTGGCATCGTTGTTTGACAGTTTGCAACAAACTCAGTTGGCAATCGAAACCGTAGACATGTGTGCAGGCGATGCGACAGCAAACGAAGCCAAAGCGGAGTTTCTGAAGCGGCTAGGCCAATTGGACGCGGCGTGCGACCTATTGATTGAAGAGTTTCAGAACGAACCCTCTAACGTAGGACTACTGGTCGAATGCACAGAAACACTTGAACACATAGGACGCTTTGGAGAAATGGACCGTTACAGGATCCAGGGGCTATCATCGGTCCTGAATGAATGGACATCGAAACCGAATCGACCTGTCTTTGCACTACCACCCTCAAAATTGGTGCAAGTGCTGATGGAACAACACTGGTATCGCGATCGAATCGACAGCCTAACCGGGATGAATGCAGCAGTCTGCCTCAGTCGACAGTATGGCGCATTAGCAAAGAAGGATTTGTCGCAAGCAACGCAAGCCGCAAATTACGCACGCATTGAAGCATTGATAAGAATGAAGAATGATTGGCCAAACGATGTGAAGGAAATCAGACAGTTGCTTTCTATCTTCGGCGACACAATCCAATCGTTAATTTTAGAGGCCATATCGAATCGAGATCTCGAGTTGGCAGACAAGCTTTTTCGCGTCGCTTTCCGTTGCAAGCCACTGGACATCGATATGCCGATCGTGGTCGTGCCCGTTGCCGAAAGCGTTTTCGGAAAAGAGTTGGCCGACGATTGGTTTGATCTTTTTTATCAGCCATTGCTGAAACATCTAGATGAGTTTCCAAACGATTCGCTCATCGGCAACAACACTGCCTGGATGGCAGCTTTGTGCAATCGACATCTGGAAAAAGCTCGGGATCTTGCAAGCAAGGTGACTGTCAGCAATCCAGACCCAACTTACCTGGACACGCTTGCAGAAATAGAATACCGATTAGGCAACGTCGCACGGGCCATCGAGCTTTCTGAGCGATGTCTGCAGATCGAACCCAAAGACAAACAACATCGCGAACAGTTGAAGCGGTTTCGAGCCGGATGGCCAAATTGAGGGACTGCTATGCCCACCAAGCGGTGCGATGCAGTGGTTTTGAATGCAACTTTTCGACGATGGCGGAGGGGTTCTGAAAACCGTCGCAAAAAATAGAACAGAGAAAAAAGGGGATCGCGATCATTCCCCGCTTTAAGGGGGCGTGAAATATTTATCGGGAATTTTAGCGTTGGAGGGCTAGACAATCGGATAGGATGCAGCCTGGGATGACCTTTGGTACTCTCTCCTTCTTCTCCCAGGAGTTTGCTATGTTCTCGAACTCAATTCGAAGTGTTCCGCGGATTGCGAGTGAAATGATGGCCTGTCCGCTCCATACGGTCGCGCCTAAAGTCAAACTATCGGATGCCCTGCATTCGTTGCTTAAAATGAATCACTCCGGGATGCCTGTCGTCGATGAAGACGGCAATTACCTCGGAGTTTATTCCGAAAAATGCTGTTTGAGAGCCGTGGCGGAGACACCAACGCTAAAGGAATGGGAGGGGCTAGCGATTGGCGATACCGATGTGATGGTAACAAAACTATACAGTCTCACTCCAGATGAAGATGCGATAGCGGCGATTGGTGGCTTGTTGAAAAACAAAGTGTCCGGTGCTCCCGTAACGGATTCGAATCGTACTTTCCTAGGCGTATTTTCAGAGAAGACCAGCATGCGGGTTTTGATTGGCGCCGCCTATGATTCGTTGCCGTCGGCCGCCGTGAGCGCTTTCATGGACTGCGACCGAAGCCGATTGATCGATGAACCAACATCGCTGGCTAAGATCTTAAAGATCTTCATCGAAACACCTTTCCGGCGACTCCCAGTCCTTCGAGGCGATCAAGTTATCGGCATGGTCAATCGTCGAAACTTGTTGCGTGCCAAAATAACGATGCCTAACCTGACGGTAGCCAACTATATGGACCAGAAGGCACGAACCATTTCGAAGGACGACGATTTGTTAACCCTAGCGGAGATCTTTCTGAGCACTCCTTATCGCCGACTACCGGTCGTTCAAGACGGCAAGTTAATCGGACAAGTCAGTCGCCGCGATGTGTTGAACTGCGCCTTCCATTTGATGGATCCGCCGCTGGAACTTCCAAGCCGATTCTACATATCATCGCATTGAGCCATAGCTACGGCTCATCCTTCGGGGCTCGCCAACGGCCTATCGCATGTCCCGCCAGGATCTCGCCCAAGTAGATCGGGTTGGAGTACCTCGGATATGCATATCCCCCCCGCGCTGCCCAGATATGTTCCGTAGGCAGGGTAAGTTGTGGATACCCAAACTGCTCTCGAAAAAGCATATCCCGCACGCTAGCATTCACAGCTCACTGACCCTTAATCCTATTCTCCTAAACGCCCATTCTCCATTCCTCCCCCACTCCGGTCCTGGTTTGTCATCGACTAGTCCAGACAACTAAGGAATAACAGGACTCACTAGAGGCGCGTTGTCGTTATTGTCTGCTGCGATAACACCTAGAGCGACCAGTCCGCCAATTCCAGCCAATGCTCCTAGACCACCACCGACTCGGCCGCCTCCGCCTCCGCCGCCGAAGTTACCACCGCCTCCGAAGCTTCCACCTCCGAAACCAGGCCCCATTCCAACTGCCGGAAACGCAGCCGACGGCCCACTATCCGCGACAGTCACATCCGTCTTACCGGACGTCTCGCCGGCTAGGCCGCAAGCAACTTCGATGTTCAAGCTCGTGGAAGGCTTGTTGTTCTGAGCGACAAATACTTTTTCGTCATTGTTGATAACCACAACAGCGCGATTGACAGCACAGAAACCTGTTGCGGCTACACCCTTGTCACCAGCCGCAACCAAGCCGTAACAAGCGGATGAAAGACCCGGAACTGAAAAACTGCCATCCGGCGAGACTCTGGCGCGTTTGAATTCTTGTCCATCCTTCATGATAAAAACCGTCATGGAACTCATATCAACCGCGGACGTTGCTTTTCCAAGCCGTCCTGCAAGCGTTCCCTGTCCATCCAATAAAACTTGATGCGTCGGAGACACTTTACGATTGTCACCGAGCGGATCTTGAGTTGGAGCAGCCGATTCCGATGCTTCTGGCAAGGATTGTCCGCGAAAGATTTCCACCACGCGACTGCTCGATGGCATCACGCGAACCTCGATGGAATTGGGAAGGTGTTTGCCCGCGACCTTGTCCAGTACTGCCAAAGAAAACATGGCAATTGTTCCAGCACCTTCGGCGGACAAAGTGTAAAGTCCTGGGATGACCTTTTCGATCAAAAACTCTCCATCGATATCGGTGTCATCGAATGAGACAACCGATCCGTTGTTGTTGCTGAGTGATACTCGCATCTTGGATAAGGATTGCCGGTCTTGTCCAAGCAGTGCGACAACCGATCCTCGCAGCGCTCCGGTCTCGTCAACTTGAACCCATTGGTTTACGAACAGGTCATTCGTTTGTGCGGACACGGTGGCTAGTGCTGAAACCGAATTCGCTTCAGACAAAGCTCCAACAGGGGATTGTGCGAAGCTGTAGCCTGCAGTGAGCGGAAGCACAAAAAGCGCACGAACAACGTTTTTTCGAACCGACGACAGCATCGGATTTCTCCTCATGGGTGTAACTCAGGGTGACGGGCTCAAGCGAGCACCCATCCATTTTAGTTGTCGGAGTTCGGAAATCAAGGGGGAAGTAGCCGGCAAACCTCACATTGGACCGTGTGGAAACCGTAGCTGAACTCGTGAGAATTCAGGTCCATAAAGCCCGCATTATTGCCACTTTTCAACGAATTCTGGAAGCGGATACTCGACGACAGTAAGGGGTTTCCGCCGTTCCTCTCGAATGGCCCAAAGTCGAGCATATCCACGCGAAACCAATTTCGTTCTCTCGTCCACGTAAGCTGGATCGAGCTGTCCCTTGGCAAAGGGACCCTCGATTTCTAACCTGAAATCGAATCGCTTGTCGGCAATAAACTGGGAAAATGCCGGCGCGCAACACAAGTGACACTCGGGCGACGCATGCAGAGTTTCGGGGTCGATCTCGCCAATCACATAACGAAGATAGAGTTGACTATCGGTTATGTGCTCGACTTCTTCTCCGCAGACCCGGCATAAATAACCCTGATCGCATCTGGCCATGCTATAGTCCAAGCACATCAAACATGGAGTATTGCTTGGGCGGCTTTCCTACCAAAAATTTTGCCGCCGCAATCGCACCACTGGCATAGCAATCTCGGTTGGAGGCTGCGACCCTTAGCTCAATCGTCTCCCCCATCATTCCAAAAATGATGGTGTGCTGACCGGCATCGTCACCAACGCGTACCGCGTGGTAACCGATTTCGCCATGCGGTCGTTTGCCAACCTGACCAAGCCTACCGTGAACATGTTGGCTGATCCCCATTTCGTTGGCTGCAATTTGACCAAACTTAAGGGCGGTACCGCTGGGACTATCTTCCTTAAATCGGTGGTGTCTCTCAATGATCTCAACGTCGGCACCGCCCGGCACATCTTTCAGCGCGCGAGCGGCTTGCTCGACTAGCTTCATGGTCAAGTTCACTGCTACGCTCATGTTCGGTGCATAGCATACCGGAATAAGCTTGGCAGCTGCGGCGATCGCATCGATCTGCTTTTGTGTCAGTCCGGTCGACGCGATGACAATCGGGATATGCTTGTCCACGCAATGCTCGAGCGCATGGATGCATCCCTCTGGTGAGGAAAAATCGATAACAACGTCCATGTTGCCTTGCCAACTGCTCGAAACAGGAACGCCAATGGGTTGTATTCCTGCCAAGGTCCCAGCATCCTCGCCGAGATGCATTGACGACGATCGCACGATAGCAGCAGTGATCTTGAGAGCGGAATCCACACTGCCGAGAGCAATCAGCCTCTTGCCGTTTCGTCCTGAGGCGCCATGGATCGCAAGTTGAATGGGAGGATTCATATACAGTCTTTTAGTGCCTCTAAAACCGCCGCGTCGTGGCCATCGACACTTACCTTTTTCCAAACCTTGGCAATGGTTCCATCCCGCGCAATCAAATAAGTGCTGCGTTGGACCCCCATGCTTTTCTTGCCATACATATTCTTTTCACGCCAAGCTCCATAGGCTTCTGCCAAACTATGATCCGGATCTGCAAGCAATGGAAAATTCAATTGAAATTTGTCTCGAAATTTGGCGTGCGACTCTTCATCGTCCGGACTCACACCGAGCACGACCGCACCGAGTTCCTTGAGTTGCTTGCTCGCATCTCGGAATGCACACGCTTCTTTGGTGCAACCGGGAGTATCATCCTTGGGGTAAAAATAAAGGACAACCGGTTTGCCTTTGAAATGGCTGAGACCCAATTTCATTCCAGAGTCCGACGCCAAGGTAAATGCTGGGGCCTTGGTACCCACCTCAAGCCAATCGCTCATGGGTTGCTTTCTCCGGCTACTCTGCTGATTATGATTTAGTTTGATTTTGATGTGAGCGGAACGCCCAAAGGAACGTCCCCGACGCAAATAGAACATACTGGAAAAACTCAGGAAACAAAAGCCAAGCGCTGGCCATCGGTTCTAGAGAGACGGTAACGATCCCCCGAGATGAACTCGAGTTTAACTCGGGGGCATTGTGAACTCGGGGCATTGCACGTCGCCCCCATCGCTGCCTATCAAAACCTTCCAGGGAAATCCAAAAACAACAAAACCCAGCGTATTGCTGAGTGCTGATGGTGTTAGAGGGTTTGTGATACCCTATGAAATGACCCCGACGGGGGGCGAACAACCCTCAAAACCATTGGAGAATTCAACCAAATCGAATTCCGTCCCCTCACGGGTTCCCCGGGTTCCCCCATCACCACGCCAGATCCATGAAGCAGGTTGACGTCGCCGCCGACTCGGCTAACATGTCTTACATGTTTACATAAGGGTTTTAGAAATGAACTGATGCAAATCGAAGCGATTGAACGGCAGACGACAGCGGGTCTGGTGGTCGAGCGGATTGCTCGGGTCATCAAAGATCGGAACATGTCAACCGGCGAGCGGCTTCCCGGTGAGCACGAACTGGTCGAGCAACTCAAGGTGAGTAGGCCGGTACGCGGAACTGCGGACAGCGATCGAAGTGCAGGCGGCGGAACTGGCGACCGATGACGATGTCGCCGAACTGTCTGCCTTGTTGAAGCGACTCGATGATGACGAACTACCGTATCCTGAAGCGCTTGAAATTGACTTTCGCTTCTATCGCAAGTTGCTCGACATGGCGGGTAATCCGTTGATGCAAAACATGATGGAAGTCATTTACGAGTTTGTGCTGACTCAAATGGTCCGCACGACTCCGTCACAACGCGAGAACGCGATGGGGCGAAAACTGCACAAGGCGATTCTCCTGGGGGTGCGAGAACACGATCCGGACGCGGCGGCAGACGCCATGCACCAGCACATGCAAGCCGTGCTCGACCGTCTGAAAAGGGAGCCATCATGAAACGAACGGGCACACTCTTCCTGATCCTGCTCGGCGCGATGTCGTCGGCTGTCGCTGAAGGACCCCGCCAGTTCAACGACGAGCAACTAACCTTCTTCGAGTCGAAGATTCGTCCGGTACGGGTGGCCCACAAGGCCGATCAGAGCATGTTGATCAAGGCGCTGCGGTACCGCGACTATCTGATCGAGGCGTATCAGAAAGACAAACCTTTCGACCGCTTCGTACGTGAGCAGATCGCGGGAGACCTGCTGCCCGCCGGATCTCCGACAGAGCGGGCTGAGAGGATTACTGCCACCGGATTTCTGATGGTGGGCGATATGGAGATTGTCGAGCCCGACCAGGCGAAGTTCTTTCGTTCCAAAGCCCCGAGAGCCTTCGCAATGCACGATGGCGGCGGCATCCAGTCCGGCTTCACCTATGGCGAAACCGATCACATGGGCTACCGCGTCGTCGCCGGTAAGGTCCACATCCACGAT
>JBBRJI010000265.1:0-7506 GCA_038219625.1 Pirellulales bacterium
ATCCCTCCATTAAAGCTGCCGTTGCGAAATTCAGTGCCGCCGGGCCAAGTAAATCGAATACGTATTACAACTACTATGCAACGCAGGTCCTCAAACAGGTCGGCGGCAGCGAGTGGGAAAGCTGGAACGTACGCATGCGCGATCAACTGCTGACAACGCAAACAACAACTGGCCATGCCGCCGGAAGTTGGTATTGGGACGATGGTCACAGCACAGCCTCTGGTGGGCGATTCTATACGACCTGCATGGCAACGATGATGCTTGAAGTCTACTATCGCTATCTGCCGCTCTACAATGAACAAACCCAGGAAGATGCATTCAAGCTCTAGGCGAGAGGCCTGGGTGCCCGTTCTTGTTGCATCTTGATTCGACAACTACGATAAGATGGCACCCATTTACTACGTTTTCTAACCATCGAATATCGAAGTTTTTCTATGATTCGTAATATTTTGTTTTTCGCTTTGGCCAGTTTGGCTTTGCAGCCCTACGGTCTCTCTCAAACGCCCGAACCTCCTTATCAAAAGATAGCCGAGGTCGAGGGGGTATCGGAATACTTGCTGCCTAACAACTGCCGGGTAGTGCTCGTTCCCGATGCATCTTCCAATAGCATCACCGTAAACATGACGGTCTTGGTCGGGTCGCGCCATGAAGGTTATGGCGAAGCCGGTATGGCGCATTTGCTTGAGCATATGTTGTTCAAAGGAACGCCGAGCCACGGAAACATCGACAAAGAACTTAAGGAACGGGGCGTTCTCGATATGAATGGAACGACCGATTTCGATCGAACCAACTACTACGAAACCTTGCCTGCTTCCGACGAGAATCTGGATTGGACCATCGCCATGGAAGCCGATCGATTGACCAATTGCTTCATCCGCGGTGAAGATCTGTTTTCGGAAATGACCGTCGTTCGCAATGAATTTGAATCGGGCGAGGATTCGCCGAACGCTATTCTCATGCAACGCATTATGGCCAATGCTTACGAATGGCATAATTATGGAAAGAGTGTCATCGGCAATCGCGCCGACATCGAACGGGTTCCTGTCAATCGTCTTCGCGCGTTCTACAAAAAGTACTATCGCGTTGACAACATTGTCTTGATCGTTGCCGGAAAATTTGAGCCAGAGAAAGCGTTGGCCGCTGCCATGAAGCACTTCGGCTCGCTTGAAAAAGGGAGCACTCCGCTGGAAGCGACGTACACCGTCGAGCCAATTCAGGATGGCGAGCGGATCGTTTATCTCAATCGTGTTGGCGATGTCGCATTGCTTGGCGTTGCCTATCACGTTCCTGCCATGGCGCATGCCGACTCGGCTGCCTTAACGGTGCTGGAACACATCTTGGGGACGGAACCGAGCGGACGGCTTTACCAGAGCCTCGTCAAGACGAGACAAGCATCCGCCGTAACGTCGATGCATCAAGCGGGATATGACCCAGGCATGTTTGGTTGTTTGATTCAAATCAATCGCGACGTTCAAGTCGACGCGGTGCGCGAGTCCCTCAGTAAAATACTTCAAAGTATTGTCAAAGATGGCGTTAATGAAGAGGAAGTCACTCGCGCGATTCGCGATTTGACCAACGCCAAAGAAAAGGCTCAGACCGACACGGCAAAACTCGCCTACGAACTTAGCAATTGGGCCGCCTATGGCGATTGGCGATTGTTCTTCCTGGACCGTGATCGCATTGAAACGGTGAAACCCGAAGATGTAAAGCGAGTCGCCGAACTCTATTTCAAAGATAGCAATCGGACAACCGGGTTCTTTGTTCCAACGCCAGAACCCGATCGATCTTCGATTGCGCAAAGGCCGAAAATCGACGCTCTCGTTTCCGGCTACACCGGCCGGGAGTCGGTCTCTAAAGGAGAGCTGTTCGAGCCTACACCTGAAAATATCAAAGCCCGTACCTTTCGTGGCAAGCTGGATTCGGGCCTCAAGTACGTTCTGTTGCCTAAGCAAGTTCGAGGTGATCGATTCTTCTTGAAACTGACACTGCGATTTGGCAACGAAACATCCCTCGGCTCAGTAAAGAACATTCAAGCCTGCAAATTACTCGGCGAGGCGTGGTTGCTGGGGACCGACAAGTACTCAGAAGCAGCACTTCAAGACAAACTGGATGAACTCAAAGCCGAATGCACGGCTTCGAGCGAAATAGGAGCGATCACCTTTCAGTTGACGGGTCGCAAGAATAACTTCGCGGAGACCATAGAGTTGTTAACGGAAATACTTCGTCACCCAACGTTCCCAGGCGATGAATTTGGACTTCTTACTACACAGAAACGATCCGAGATAGACTCCGCCCGTACCGATCCAAACTACGTTGCGCAAGTTGCGCTCTCGCGCAAGCTGGCACCGGTCCCGGCCACCAGCATTCATTACGTTCCCACCACCGACGAAGCTCTCGAGCGACTAGACTCGGTGCAAGTGAGTGACGTGCGTGAACTCTACAAGCGATTCCTGTCCGGGGCGTATGGTGAGATCACCGTTGTTGGTGCATTCGACAAAGAACCCGCCTTGACGCAACTTAACGCGATGGCCAGCGATTGGAAATCAACGGAACCATTCAAGCGAGTCGCCAAGCAATATCTGGCCGTCGAGCCTGAGACGATTTCGATCGAGACACCTGACAAGGAGAATGCGGTGTTGATGGCCGCCACGAATCTTGAGATTCGTTCCGACGACCCCGATTGGGAAGCGCTTTACATTGCGAACGATATCCTGGGCGGCGGTTCGCTATCGAGTCGGCTTGGCGAACGCGTTCGCGAGCAAGAGGGATTGTCCTATGGAGTTGGGAGCCAGTTCAACGCAAAATCGATGGACCGATCCGCGGTTTTCATGACGTATGCCATCACCAATCCGACCAATCGCGAAAAATTGATAAAAACCATTGATGAAGTGTTCCATGACTTCATGAAGAATGGGGTTAAGCAAGAAGAGATTGATTCGGCTAAAACTAGCTATTTGAAACAACTTGAGGAGACGCTGAGCAACGATTCGCAGCTCATGTCGACTTTGCACCAGTATCAGGAGGCCGATCGCGACGAATCGTTTCTCGCACGACGCCAGAACAACATCAAAGCCCTCACCAAGGCTTCGGTCGATGCCGTTCTAAAGAAACTACTGAATCAGAAGAAGCTAGTTATCGTCACGGCCGGCGACTTTCAAGGAAAGAAGGAAACCAGCAAGTAATGCCTTCCATCGGACCCGTTCCGATGGAGGCAACAATTGGCGGCTACACTTAGAACAAGCTAGACTGTTCGCTCTCCGTCGAGTTCATCTCGACGGGAGCAACGTTTGGGGGTGTTGCGTTGCGTCGAGACGACGGAAGCCGATGGAAGGCTCTAGGCAACAGTAAAATCAATTTTTCAAACTGCACTCCGATGTTCGAATCGATAAAGCGAATGCATCAGCTTGTAAAACCCAAGGACAGGCGGTTACTTCGAATGCTATTCTTGATTGTCGTAATTGTCGGTGGGGCAGTTTCGATCTTGTGTCTGATGCCGCCTAAAATAGATGCGATCAGAGGAACCGCTTCAAGCAACGAAGCAATCGAACCAAGAATTGACGACAGTGTAGTTAGACTTCAGTTGGAACGAATTGAGGGAAAACAGTATTACCGGAAGCTTCCCTTCCTAAAGGTAGATTGCCTGAATCTCGATGTTAGCAATCATCGAATAGAATTGAAGGAAAACGTGATTGAGCAGGAGGATTTGGAAACGTCACTCTCAACCGCAATTGCAAAGGATGAACCTAAAGCGATTTATATATGGTTGGGTATTGATACACGAGATGGAGAACTGGAGCACGTACGATCCATCGTTGAGAGGGTAAGCAAACGGACCAATACGCCGAATATTTACTGCCACGCGAGCGCATTCACGATTTTTGTGGATGACGAAGATTTGCGTTCCGAGAACGAATTGCCCTAGCATTGCATTCTGGCCCCAGAGTTCGATACACTAGAGGCGTCCAACCCCAAACTTGATGAGTCAGCTTCAAAACATAATGCCAGTCGAATTGAACAGCCAACCGAGTCTCAATTCATCGAGTTTGCAGTCCGAGGTGAGCGATCTCAAAGTAGGAGCCGCGTGGCTAACCGGCGCATCGCTATCCAGTCTTAGGGAACTCTTGGACGCGTGCAGCCAGGGAGTCATGCGCAGCGCGATTCACTGGGTTCGCGTTGCTTGTCAAGCCAAACGAATTGCAGCCGATCAACCTATCGCGGCCGAGGAAATTTTGGCTGGACCGGCCACGGTATTGCGATACCTCCGCTTACTATCCAAGGTCTTGCAAGACGCTGAGAAGAATGGATCGCCGAACCTTCCCGGCAAACCGCGTGCAAACTCTCAAGGCCGAGACTGCGTCCCAGTGCTTCCAGTTCGCAGTTTGTTCGATGGCCTTACCTTCATGGGATTGGAAGCCGAGATTTGGCGACAAAAGGACTCGAATCCAAACGAACTGTTTACTAGTAACTGGAGAGCATCCGACAATGCGAAAGCGAACGTCGTCGGAGTTTTAGGTGCGGGGAATGTCAGTTCCATTCCAGCCACAGACATGCTCTACAAGATCTTTCATAACCGAGAATCGGTGTTGCTGAAACTCAACCCGGTCAACGATTACCTAGAACCCATTTTCAAGGACGCCTTTCGACCGCTTGTGGATGCCAAGCTTTTGCGAATCGTTTGCGGCGGTATTGAAGTCGGTGACGCGATCGTCAAACACGATTCGATTGGCTCGTTGCATTTAACCGGTTCGCATTTGACCCATGACGTGATTGTTTGGGGGAGTGATCCACTGGAGCGAACCGCTCGCAAACGCGAAAACCGACCGCTCGTTACGAAATCCGTCACCAGCGAACTGGGGAACGTCACTCCTTGGATTATTGTGCCGGGCCTTTACACGGATAAACAACTGCGGACGCAAGCGGAACATGTGGTCGCCGGAATCGTCAACAATGCGTCGTTCAATTGCCTAGCGACGAAAATGATCGTGACGTCACGAGGTTGGGCACAGCGAGGCGCGTTTCTTGATTTGATCGACGCTTTCTTTCGCAAGATCCCACCGCGATTCGCCTATTACCCTGGGGCGCACCAACGTTTTGTGAAGGCCACCGGAAAGCCCTTTCCTGAGGCGAGCGATGGCACGCTCCCCTGGACACTGATTCGAGATACCAACCCAAGTGAATCGCCTCATCTTTATGAAGAGGAATCGTTCGTCTGCGTCTGCGCGGAAACCCAGCTTGCAGAAAACGCCCCAGAGACGTTTCTGGAATCGGCCGTCGATTTTGTAAACGATCGGATTTTTGGGACGTTGTGCGCCACGCTAACGCTCCCAAGCGGTTTTCGGCAACGCCGAGCCACGGCGGTAGACCGAGCTCTTGTAAAACTAAGGTATGGTGCGGTCTGTATCAATCAATGGCCTGGCGTTGCCTATGGAATCATGACGCCACCTTGGGGTGGTTATCCGGGAGCGACCATCGCCGAGCCGCTAAGTGGCATCGGTCATGTTCATAATACTTTCTGCGTTAGCGACATCGACAAAACCGTGCTATGGGGACCGTTGTGCAATTTTCCCAAGCCAGCCTGGTTTCCAACGCATCAGACCGCCAACCAAGTTGCATGGGACTTGCTACGTTTGTACGATAATCCCTCAATCTTTCGCTTGCCCAAGCTTTTCTTTCACGCATTGCACGGGTAAGGTTGGATTCAACAATCGATTCCTTTTGAAAGCACCTTGATATGAAAGAAAGGCGACAATATTCACAAAACGAAAACTAAGGCTGCGAAAGCTGGGCTTTGGTACGGGACCGCAAGTAATCATCCACCTCCCGAACTAGCGGAAAGAGTTTGAAATCGATTTCAGGGTAATTGCCGTTCGATTTCTCTCGTTCCAACAACGCATTAAGGATTGGCAGGGCTGCTTCTCGCATCTCCACGACACGGAAGGCAGGAATCGCAACTTGGCAGACCGTTTTTAGAACTGCAATCGATTTTTCGGCTTGATACAGATCGTATAGTTTACCAAGACGCACTTTGGCTCCGGCAAAATCTTTTTTGGCGATAGCAATTTGGGTTTTGAGGATCATGCAATCCAACGTATTTGCGCGTTGGTCCATCAATGATTCCAGCTCGTTGAGGCGATTGGATTGAGCTGCATAGTCAACCAGTTTCTCCCCAAGGCTAGTCGGCTGCTCATGCAATAGATGCAGTAATCTTGCCTCGTCCGCATAGAGAAATACTTCTCGCTCATCCGGAAGTAATTGTCCCAACAAAAACTCATAACGCTCGTTAGCAGAAGTGCTACTGTCTCCCCACCGTTGCATTACGGTCAGAATTGCATGAACTGCAGTCTTGCCCGAAGCCTCCCTAGCAAATTGATACTCAATGCCAAACGACACCGTGCGTGCATTACCCTGGGGTGGTAACTTGCATTTGATTGTCGTCGCAATGATTTTCTTGGAGATGTCGACTTGCCCTTCGTCGACAGCCAGATTTGCGACTCGCATCAACCATTCGAATTGACTTTGCTTCAAATTGTTTGCTTTAGAACCGATGGCATTGGCACTAGCAATCCTATCAACCAACTCCAGCCATCTTGCTCCGCCTTGTTTTACCCTACCATGTTGAATTTGAACTCTTCCCCATTCCAGCAGAATGACGTTGGCAAGTTCTGCCTCGGGCGGTGATTCCGGCGATGGCGAATTGTTCCTTTTGATTGAATTGACGGTCGAACTTGGGAATGGGCCTGAATAGCCATACGGGACACTTCGATTGGATCTTTCTTCACGATTGAGCGATGTCGTCGTTCCCGCATCTTTGAGTCTTGCAGCATTCAGAGCTCGCGTTGCCAAGCGTTCGGCTGCTTCCAAGTGTTTTCCAGCAATGTAACATTGCTTAGCAACTAACCAAATGGAAACGATTGGTTGGGCGAAGTCGGGGGTTTGCATCGGCGTCGATGCGGTCTCTACGATCGCAACCAAGTTTGCAATTTCGAGATCGAAGGTCGCGGCGATGCGTTCAGTGTCGCGCAGGGCTGTTTCCGCGTCTCCCTGTCCTGTCGCCAATCGGATTCTAGCCAGTGTTGCGCGTACCGTGATGTCGGTTGGATGCAATACGGCTAACTTACTAAGCCCTTTTTCGATTTCAGCCAAACTGTTTGCCTTGGCGTGTTGGATGAGTGTTTTCTGAAGTACGCTTTCGATCCATTGGCTTGGAGTATCTTTTGCCATGGGCACTTGGAGCATCAATTCCAGTGCCGGTTGGTCCCTCGTGATTCGATCCTGTAGCAGTTCGAAGACCGCTTTATCGGCAGGAAACGTCTCAAGTAAAGTGATCGCGGCTCGTTTTCCAGCCTCGCGGGTGGTTACCTTTCTACTATTCTGCCCAACACCCGCGGTGGGATTCATTGGACTCAAAGAATGATTCCTTTCAAAGAGACGGTAGCTTTCAACCGGCAGACTCAGCGTCAACATGCGATCTGCCAGTGTAACAATCGTATTCGAATTGGACTGTCC
>JBBRJI010000266.1:0-7495 GCA_038219625.1 Pirellulales bacterium
CGTATTCAATACGGGTGAAGTGGGGGTTGCGGAAGCGGCAAGTCACGAGGTCGGTCATAGCCTGGGTTTGTCGCACGATGGGACCGCGACGACCGGTTATTATTCTGGACATGGTTTGGGAACGGACAGCAATTACTGGTCGACGATCATGGGCGTAGGCTACTACGTGGATGTGTCTCAGTGGGATAAAGGGGAGTATTTCGGTTCGAACAATGCTGGTGCAGGCGCCAATTACAACAAAGGTCCTGACGACTTAAGCATTATCACTAGCTACAGCGGATTCGGATACAAAACCGATGATCATGGCAACACTCAGGCGACGGCAACAGCCCTTTCCATTGTCGGCGAAACCGTCTCCGGGAGTGGATTGATCTCAACTCGTACAGACTCCGATTACTTTCAGTTTACGACGGGGGCGGGGACCATAACGCTCAATGTGACGCCTGCCGAAGTCGGTGCTAACTTGGATATCGAAGCCAGTTTGTACGACAGCAGCGGCGCGTTGGTCACTTCCTCGAATCCATTTCAGGCGTTGAATGCAAGTCTAAGTGCCGATTTGGCCGCCGGTCAGTACTATGTGAAAATTGATGGTGTAGGTGCCGGCAATCCAACTACCAGTCCGCCGACAGGGTACACAGATTACGCTAGTCTCGGGGAGTATGCTATCAGCGGCTCGATCGTTGCGGTGGGCGGTGCTTCACTCAGTATTGTGGCCACCGATGCTTCCAAAATGGAAAACAACAGCGGCAGCAACGCTTACACGTTTACGGTCAACCGGACCGGCGACACTACAGGCCCTTCCACCGTCACTTACACGGTGACCGGATCGGGCAGTTCCCCGGCAATTGGATCGGATTTCGTGGGAGATTCACTGCCCAGTGGGACGGTTTCGTTCGCTGCGAATGAGACAACCAAACTCATCACGATTGATGTTCAAGGTGATACGACTGTGGAAAGCGACGAGGGGTTCACGGTCACATTGTCGGCACCTAGCGCATCAACGAGCATCGGTGTCGGCTTTGCTGCAGGTACTATCCGGAACGACGACTCAGCACCCGCTCCGCCGATGTTTGCAATTTCAGCAACGGATGCGTCGAAAGCCGAAGGGACCGGTAGCGCTTCGACCCCTTTTGTATTTACGATCACGCGATCAGGTAACGTTTCCGGCACTGCAAGCGTACGCTACACAGTATCGGGAACTGGCTCGAATAAGGCCAATAACAAGGACATTGTCGGTGGGTTCTCCAGCAATGTGCTAGTCAATTTCGCGAGCAACGTGACCAGCGTCAATGTTGTGGTCAATGTCAAAGCGGATTCCAGCGATGATCAAAACGAGGCCTTCAAGGTTACGTTAGCGAATGCCTTTGGGGCAACGATTGCGATTGCAACCGCCAGCGGAACGATTGTCAACGACGACGGAGTCGGAGCTGGAGCAACGAACGGAGAGGATGAAGAACTGATCGCCGTAGCCGATCCATTCTGGATGTTTGCGCCACCCGAGTTTCTCACTCAAGAGCAATTGGCGGTACCGGTCGTGACTTGGATCAACGGTCAATCCTTTGTTGGTGACTTGGCACACGAGCATGGCGATGACGATTCGACATTTGAAGATGACGAAGAATCGGAACAAGCATTGGCGACACCCTGGAATTTCCATACCGCCGAAGGACGGCGCGCATCGGTAAGCTCCCCAAGAAATGACTTGTTGGATTGGGCTATCGATTCGACAGTCGATTCGTTGGTGGATGGATCGCTGTTGGTGCAGTTGGATTCTAGCGACTTCGAGTCTCTGCCAAAGAAGTCCAAAGTCGATGCCGACAAGGGCCCTCGTGCTTTATCCAAGTTGCTATCGAGGATCACAAGCCGGTCGATTCAGGCCGTCGACGAAGCATTCGCTGATCGGAACTTTACTGACTCAACCGATGTCGAAGGCTCGAACTGAACGAACGGAGAGTGAATGCCCCCGGTTTTTACTCGGTTTTTACTCGGGGAATATTGACCATCCATCTAGATTGGATGGTCATAACCCCTGGCGTGAAGCCAGGGGCATGCGGAAAAGCCCCGAGTTGCAAAACATTCGTGGCCACGCTTGAGCGAGGCCCTCGCTCAGGTTTGTTGGAACCCAACGAGCGAAGGGCCTCGCTCGGCCACACCATTATCGCTCTGGTGGGCGTGCCGCATCCGCTCCCACCGATAAATACTCGAGTAGATCCAGGATTTCGTCGCCTTGAAAACCATCGACCAGACCGGACGGCATCGGGGAAACAGCCGATTCCTGAATCGCCTCGATCTCGCTTTTCTCAATCTCAATCGTTTCCGATGCCTTGAGTGAGTCCGTTGCAATTTGCAGCTTTTGGGAACGATAGTCCCCTTCGATCAGTACCCGACCAACCAGGACTCGTCCATCTTTCGTCGCTACTTGAACTTTGCGGTAGTTTTCGGCAACCACATGCGACGGCTCGAGGATCGAATGCAAGATGTCCTTGCGACTAAAACGATTTGCGACCTGTGTTAAGTCGGGGCCAACCGCAGGTCCACGTGCGCCACTTCGATGACAGCGACTGCACATCGCTTCGACGAAAACAACAGCACCCCGCTGGCGGTCAGGCTTGTACGGATCTGCCGATAGCCTAGGGACGAGATCGTTCATGCTCCATTGCTTGACCGTCGGACGCGAGACAATCATCGGCGGCATATCTCTGGTGTCGACGTTTGGTTCAAGCAAATCGGCCAGTTCGATTCGTTCGTCTTCGGTTAGTTTGGCCGTGGCATCGCTCCGGATTTGTTTCAAGAATTTCTCCATCCCTTCGCCGCGTACAAAACTCGATCCCTCGTTGAGCGACTGAAAATACTTTCTTCGCGTCTCGATGGTCCAGCCTGAGTCTACATTTCGCAAAACCAATAAAGCGTGTAGGCGTTGCTCTTGAATCGGACTATTCAGCAAGATTCTAGTGCCATGCAAGACCGACTTGGCGGAACCGAACGACGCCAGGAGGGACGTGCACGCTCCGATTAGATTGGAACTAGATCCGCATCGCCCATATTCGATTCCGTTCGATGCTAAGCGAGAAACGAGGGATTCGAGTTGCGCTGTGATTCTAAGTCTGCGATCCTCGAGTTTATCGGCAGAAGACTGTTCGAACAGCGAATAACATTGCACAAGACCCCAGGCTTGGCTTAAGGAAAGGTCTGCCGACTTCATGCCAAGCAAACGTTCCACGACAGTTATTGCGACGGATGGATCGCCGCTGCGAACGAGGGCTAGGCAAGCTTCGATGGCGGCCGTTGTTCGCGATTCGGAGTGTGCCTGCTCTCGCCACGTTGTGATCGGTTGATGCTCGATTGCGACGCGGGCAGCGTTTCTAAGGTTCCAGTCTAGGGCGTCCATTTGCACCCATGCTAACTCGATATTGGAAGGGCTGTTTGCAGCGTGCATGGTTTCTAATTGAGCGCGAATTTGCTTGGCGATCAACGCGTGTGCCGCGCAATGTTGCTCGTGAAGCGAGGGTGAAGAGGCTGGCGCTGGTTCGCCAACGTACGCGATGCGGTACAAAGCCGACTGCGTCTTTCTGCCTCCTGTTACAATGTAAACTGCTCCGTCTGGGCCGATCGCCAGGTCGGTGACGTTTAGCGGTCTGCCTTGCAAAAACGTCTCGGCGGCGGCTCGATACCCTGCGCCTCTTGGTAACAAATGTACGGCCAAGATACGTCCGTAGGTCCAGTCGAGGATCAAGAGCGAACGGCGATATGTTTCTGGGAATTTGGTATCCTGCGCAAACAGAACAGAAGTTGGGGAGCCTTTGCCGATATCAAGTGTTGGCATCGCATTGTCGGGATGATCAGGAAAATACGGTGGCCATTTCCCAGTTACCGCTCGCCAGCCGTAATCCGCCCCCGACAGCAACTGCACAACGCGAGTGGGACGGTACCACGGCGACCCCATATCGAATTCTGCATCCGCATCGTACGTAAACCAATCGCCCTCCGGGTTTAACGCCAATCCAAACGGGTTCCGTAAACCAGAGCACAAGATCTCCCATTGCTTGCCCTCGGGGTCCGTTCTTACCACATGGCCTTGTCCGGTCCGTCTCCCCCAAAACGTATCGCGAAAGGGAGAAGTGCGATCGACCACATTGTCGGTCGGTACCTCAACGGAATCGCCATGGATCGAATAAATCCAACCGTCCTTTCCAAGCGACAAATCATTCCGGCCGTGCCCGACACCTCCGGGGAATTCTCTTAGGAGTTGAACTTCGTCGAGGGAATCGTCTCCGTCGGTATCTCGAAGTCGATATAGCCCTTTGGAATTGTTCGCGTTGACATACAGAGCATTGTGGGCATAAAGCAAACCCCGACATTCCAGCAATTGATCATTGATCAACTCGACTTTCTCGATGGAACGGGACTCATTGTCCAGAGTCATTCGCAACAAGCCTTTCTCTTCGCGAGCGATCGTCAAACGTCCATTTGGGTCGAATGCCATGCTAACCCATGAGCCCTCCTCCGGAGTTGCGGTTCGAACGAGTGCTATTTCAAAACCGGGTACGGTCCAGAATCGGTTTTCGTCCATCGTTTTCCCTGCAACGGCCTGTCGCCACTGTTCGTAGTTTTCGGTCGGCTCGACTATGGAGGAGCGTCGACCGATCCCCCAAAGCTCGGGCTTTACGGTACCTAATGAAGTAACCGGCGTTTTCTTTGATTCGCCTACGGCGTTTGACCGAGACGTATAGGACCATGCACCGTCGGTTACTATCGTTTGAATACGAGGATCGTTGGCGATCCCGATGGAAAGACTGGATGCGATGGCGGATGGACCAGCACTGGCGGTGACCTCGATGCGAACGACGTTCTTACCAGTGATCATCGCATCGGTGATGTCCGCATCGATGGTTTGGCTGTAGGGTTCCACGGAGAAGAGTCTTCGATCATTGACGACAACCGTCGCATGGCAAAAGTCAGCAGCCAATCGAATGGTTGCCGTTCTGACCGGGAGCTTTAAGTCAAATGAGCGTTGAAAGACAAACGCGGGCGTGTCGGGAGTCTCTTCATTCGACGGCTTTATCTCATCCGTACTCCAGACCCAATGCGGTATGGGAGCATCCAACTCAATCTCCCTAGCGCGACTTGTTGGTCCGAAAACACCGAACAGAACGACGGCGATAATTTGGGCTAGGTGGAACCAAAAGTGAATCGACATGGCGAGCTAAAATCTGGCGAGGGAATTGGTAATCGCCCTATTCTACTCATTCTCGCATGCCATAATGTCGCCTTTCGCTCTGCGAAAGTGCGCCGCACTGTATCCTTCGCGCACGACTTGATACACCACAACGGCGACGGCACCATCGATGGAGTAGACTTTCCTGCTCGACTTAAAGCGACTTAAAGACTGTCGGGGTATCAAAACATCGGAATGGAGGTTAAAAGGTTCCGAATTCAACGATTTTTTCGATTTCAGCCGGGTTTCGGGTAAGCTATCGTGCCCTTACCAAAGAACAACAGGTGGCGAAAGTGGCGTAACTACATAGTTTTCCGCCTCGGAGGTTCGGACCTACAAAGCTAGCAAATCGAATGCGTTAGAATCTACTTTTTCGGCAAAGTCGACTCAAGCTACGCCTCTTAACAGCCGATCAGATTTCTATGGCAACCGATCCGTTCCCAATCATGAACTCGACCTCAAATCGACTATTGAAGAATCTGCACCGAGTCATGTCGGCGTGGGGTTCGGTCGTTGTTCAAGGGATTTCAACGCTTGGGGATATCTCCTTGTTTGCCTTTCAAATGTTTGCATGGATGTTTCGTGCTCGGCCGAAGCGCGAGACGCTCATGCCCAACTTTTACGCGGTGGGAGTGTTGAGTCTGCCAGTTGTGGCATTGACCGGCACGTTCATTGGAATGGTCCTAGCTATTCAGAGTTACCACCAGTTCAAGAACATAGGACTGGAAACACGTCTTGGGGCTGTCATCAACATGTCGTTGGTCCGTGAGCTGGGGCCAGTGCTTGCCGCCACCATGCTGGCAGGGCGCGTAGGGAGCGCCATGGCTGCGGTCCTCGGCACCATGCGCGTGACGGAGCAAATAGATGCGCTGGTCAGCATGGGAGCCAATCCCATCCACTACTTGGTGGTGCCTCGCTTCTTGGCTTGTGTGCTATTGATACCTGCATTGACTGTCATGGCCGATTTTATGGGCATCGTAGGTGGATACTTTTACAGTGTGATCATCTTGGGAATCGACCATGCTCAGTACCTGCGGAACAGTCGCGATTTTGTGGGTGGCTTCGATCTTTTCACCGGAGTTTTCAAGAGCATTTTCTTTGGCGCTACGATTGCCATCGTTAGTTGTTATCGCGGTTTTCATTGCCAGCCTGGTGCGGAAGGGGTTGGTCGAGCGGCCACAGCGGCCTTTGTTCAAAGCTTTGTGATGATCCTCGCATTGGACATCGTGCTCAATATATTCTTAGACGCAGTTTACTTTGCCATTTGGCCAACCGGGGCAAAGCTGTTTTGATGGACGAATCGATTCTCAATCAACTAACGAGCGACAGTCCACCAGCGACTCATCCGATTCTTGAGACGCGCGGGATGTCGTTACAATTTGGTCGCCAGGTTGTGCTCAAGGATATATCGGTCAAGATCAGCAAAGGGGAGACCGTTGCGATTATTGGTGAAAGCGGGTGCGGCAAAACCATGTTTCTTAAAGCCCTTGTCGGTTTGCTAAATCCAACGGCAGGTAGCGTAATTTTTGATGGACAGGACATTCAGCAACTCAATGATCGGGACATGACGAACTTGCGGAAACGATTCGGCTTCGTTTTTCAAAATGCAGCGCTTTTTGACAGCATGACGATCAGCCAAAACATTGCGTTCCCACTTCGGCAGCATGGTGTACCAAAAGGCAAACAGGCACAGAATCTTATTTCGGACCGTTTATCGGAAGTTGGATTACCGAGCAACGTTTTAACCAAACGCCCATCGCAACTATCGGGCGGGATGCGCAAACGGGTTGGACTCGCGCGGGCTTTGATTTTAGAACCGGATCTTCTATTGTACGATGAGCCAACGACCGGGTTGGACCCGATCATGAGCGACGTTATCAACGAATTGATGATGCGCACGCGAAAACGCTATCCAGTAACCAGTATCTTCGTAACGCACGACATGCATTCGGCTCGAAAAGTCGCAGACCGAGTCATCATGCTGTATCCTTATTCGAGGTTGGAAAACGGCGAGTCGCAAATTCTTTTCGATGGCCCACCCGAGCAACTCGACAACACACGTGACAAGCGAGTCAAACAATTTGTGAACGGTGAAGCAGGCGAGCGATTGATGGAAATGCTCGCATCGCGAAGCAAAAGACATCCGGACACACTCAATTTAGTCGATCCAAATCACAATGATGGAACGGACGAGGAATAATCATGGAAGAGAGCGGCTATCGTTTTGGGGTCGGAGTCTTGGTTTTGGCGTCCGCGATTATCGGGGTATTATTGATCGCG